>JACEFY010000288.1 GCA_016807485.1 Stenotrophomonas maltophilia
TGGGCGCCGAGCTCGGCCGCGGCCTGCGCCGTCTCGAGCACGGCCGAGAACTGCGGGCGCCCGACCGCCGTCATCATGCGCGTCGTGCACATGGCCCCCGGTCCCACACCGACCTTGAGGATGCTCGCCCCGGCGCCGACGAGGTCGCGCGCCCCCTCCGCCGTGACGATGTTGCCGGCCGCGATCGGGATGTCGAGCCCCAGCGCGGCGACCGAGCGGAGCGCACGGAGCATCCCCTCCTGGTGGCCGTGGGCGGTGTCGACGACGAGCACGTCGACACCGGCCGCCGCGAGGGCTCGCGCCTTCGCGGCGACGTCCCCGTTGATGCCCACGGCGGCCGCGACGATGAGACGCCCGTCGCCGTCGACCGCCGGGCGGTAGAGGGTCGAACGCAGCGCCGTCCGACGCGAGAGCGAACCCACGAGGAAACCGTGGTGGAGCACGCACACCGTCTCGGCCTCGGCCGCGACGATCAGGTCGAAGGCGTGGCGCGCGTCGTCGACGTCGTCGGCATCGATGGATGCCGTCCGGCCGCGCACGAGGTCGCCGAGCCGGGCGTCGGGCAGCGCCGTGGCGAGCCGGGTCGCCGGCACGATGCCGAGGATGTCGTCGACGTGGATGCGGGGCGCGTGGGCGGCCACGACGACGATGCCGTGCCCCTCCGTCGCCGGGAGGAGCGCCGCCGCCTCGGCGACCGTCGCATCGGCGGCGAGCACGATCGGGGTGTCCCACTGCGGCGGCTGCTCCTTGACCCAGCGGATGGCGGCGTCGATCTCCTGCAGCGGCATGTCCTGCGGGAGCACCGCCAGGCCGCCGCGCCGCGCGAGAGCGGCGGCTAGCCGCGGACCGGTGACCGAGTTCATGTTCGAGGCGACGAGCGGGAGCGTCGCGGTCGTGCCGTCGCGGGGGGAGAGATCGACGTCGAGCCGGCTCGTCACCTCCGACCGACGCGGGACGAGGAAGACGTCGGAGTAGGTCAGGTCGACGGTGGGCTGCGGGCCGGAGAACTGCATGACTCCACGGTACTCGGCGTCTTCGCCGAGGTGACGGCCCGATTACTGGGCTACCCTTGATACCTGTGTGCGCGAGGGCCGGCGACGGCTCCGCACGATACGGACTTCATCGATGAAAGCAGGCGCAACCGTGTCCAGTCAGGTGACCGGCGTGGGAACTTCCAGCGAGGGCGAATTCGGGGCCAACGAGTGGCTCGTCGCCGAGATGTACGACCAGTTCACGAAGGACCGCAATTCGGTCGACAAGGCGTGGTGGCCCGTCCTCGAGGCGTACCAGCCGGCGACCGCCGGTGAACCGGCCGGGGCGCCCGCGGCATCCCCCGCTCCGACGGCGACGGAGCCGCGCCCGGTGACCGCGCCCATCCCCGTGATCGGCGCTCCGCCGGTCGCCCGCACGACCGCGCGTCCGGCGTCGCCCCAGCCCGTGCCCGCGCAGGCGCCGAAGGCCGAGCCGGCTCCGGCCCGCGACGCGGACGACGACGTCGTCACGCCGCTGCGCGGACTGACCAAGACCCTCGCCGCCAACATGGACGAGTCGCTCACGGTGCCCACCGCCACGAGCGTGCGCACCGTGCCGGCCAAGCTCATGATCGACAACCGCATCGTGATCAACAACCACATGGGGCGCACCCGCGGCGGCAAGGTCAGCTTCACCCACCTCATCGGCTGGGCGCTCATCCAGGCCCTCAAGGCCTTCCCCAGCCAGAACGTGTCCTACGCCGAGATCGACGGCAAGCCCTCGGTCGTCGCGCCGGCCCACATCAACCTCGGCATCGCGATCGACCTGCCCAAGCCCGACGGCACGCGCGCCCTCATGGTGCCGAGCATCAAGCGCGCCGAGTCGCTGACGTTCGGCGAGTTCCTCGCGTCCTACGAAGACCTCGTCGTGCGCGCCCGCGGCAACAAGCTGACGGCGGCCGATTTCCAGGGCACCACCATCTCCCTCACCAACCCGGGCGGCATCGGCACCGTGCACTCGGTGCCCCGTCTCATGAAGGGGCAGGGCTGCATCGTCGGCGCCGGTGCGCTGGAGTACCCGGCCGAGTTCCAAGGGTCGAGCGAGAAGACGCTCGTCGAGCTCGGCATCGGCAAGACGATCACTCTCACCAGCACCTACGACCACCGGGTCATCCAGGGCGCCGGATCGGGCGAGTTCCTCAAGATCGTGCACGAGATGCTCATCGGCCAGCGCGGCTTCTACGAGGGCATCTTCGCGGCCCTCCGCATCCCCTACGCCCCCATCCACTGGGGCGGCGACATCAACGTCGACATCGCCGAGCGCGTCGACAAGACCGCGCGCGTGCAGGAGCTCATCAACTCTTTCCGCGTGCGCGGCCACCTCATGGCCGACATCGACCCGCTCGAGTACATGCAGCGCACGCACCCCGACCTCGAGATCGAGAACCACGGTCTGACGTTCTGGGACCTCGACCGCGAGTTCGTCACCGGCGGCTTCGGCGGCAAGCGCCTCATGAAGCTCCGCGAGATCCTCGGCGTCCTCCGCGACTCGTACTGCCGCACGATCGGCATCGAGTACATGCACATCCAGGATCCCGGTCAGCGCAAGTGGTTCCAGGACAACGTCGAGGTCAAGTACCAGAAGCCCGGCCACGACGAGCAGCTGCGCATCCTCGACAAGCTCAACCAGGCCGAGGCGTTCGAGACGTTCCTCCAGACGAAGTACGTCGGCCAGAAGCGCTTCAGCCTCGAGGGCGGCGAGTCGCTCATCCCGCTCCTCGACGAGATCCTCCAGGGTGCGGCGGGAGCCGGCCTCGACGGCGCCGCCATCGGCATGGCCCACCGCGGTCGCCTCAACGTCCTCACCAACATCGGCGGCAAGACCTACAGCCAGATCTTCCGCGAGTTCGAGGGATCGGTCGCCATCGGCTCCAAGAGCGGCTCGGGCGACGTGAAGTACCACCTCGGCACCGAGGGCACCTTCGTCTCGGATGCCGGCGAAGAGCTGCCCGTCTACCTCGCGGCGAACCCGTCGCACCTCGAGACCGTCGACGGCGTGCTCGAGGGCATCGTTCGCGCCAAGCAGGACCGGAAGGAGATCGGCTCCTTCTCCTGGCTGCCGATCCTCGTGCACGGCGACGCCGCCTTCGCCGGGCAGGGTGTCGTCGTGGAGACGCTGCAGATGTCGCAGCTCCGCGGCTACCGCACGGGCGGCACGGTGCACGTCATCGTCAACAACCAGGTCGGCTTCACCACGCTCCCGCAGGACGGTCGCACGTCGATCTACGCCACGGATGTCGCCAAGACCATCCAGGCACCGATCTTCCACGTCAACGGCGACGACCCGGAGGCGGTGGCGCGTGTCGCCGAGCTCGCCTTCCGCTACCGCCAGGAGTTCCACCGCGACGTCA
>JACEFY010000289.1 GCA_016807485.1 Stenotrophomonas maltophilia
TGCGACATCGGCACGGCCATCGCGGCGTCGGTGCCTTCGGCGTCCAGCAGGTGTCCGTACTGGAGCACCCCCATGAGCGCGTCGCGCTCGAGGGCGATGTCGGCGGTGCGCGGCAGCGACGCGATCGTCACGCGGGTGAGAACCGGCGCGTCATCGGAACCGTCCGGGGCGGTCTGCGGCCCGCGGGCCCCGGAAGCGGCCGAGGTCGCCGATGTCGCCGGCGCGTCGGATGCCGCGCGCGCGGCGCGGGTGGCCCGCTCGACCGCGGGGCGCACTTCGCCGATCTCGAGCCCGAGCTTGCGGGCGAGGACCCGCGTGTAGCCGGGCCGGAGGGCGGGGTCCCGGATGTCGGCGACGATCGGCGCGGCGGCCCGGAGTGCACCGACGCGCCCCTCGACGGTGGCGAGATCGAACCCCGACAGCCGCTGGTCCATCACGAACTCGAACATGGGGGTCTTGCTGTCCATGATGGCGCGCACGGCCGCGTCGCCGCGGTGCAGGCGGAGGTCGCACGGGTCGAGGCCGTCGGGCCCCACGGCGACGTAAGTCTGCGCCGCGAACCGCTTCTCGTCGCCGAATGCGCGCAGCGCCGCCTTCTGGCCCGCGGCATCCGGGTCGAACGTGAAGACGACTTCACCGGAGGCGGTGTCATCGCCCATGACCCGCCGGAGGACCGTGATGTGGTCGCTGCCGAACGCGGTGCCGCAGCTCGCGATCGCCGTCGTGACGCCGGCGAGGTGGCACGCCATGACGTCGGTGTACCCCTCGACGACCACGACCCGGTGCGAACGGGAGATGTCCTTCTTGGCGAGGTCGAGCCCGTAGAGCACCTGCGCCTTCTTGTAGATCGGCGTCTCGGGGGTGTTGAGGTACTTCGGACCCTGATCGTCGTCGTAGAGCTTGCGCGCGCCGAAGCCGATCGTCTGCCCGGTGACATCCCGGATCGGCCAGACGAGCCGTCCGCGGAAGCGGTCGTACACGCCCCGCTGCCCCTGTGAGAGGAGCCCGGCGGTGGTGAGCTCGTCGTCGGTGAACCCCTGCGCTTTCATCGCGTCGCGGACGCCGTTCCATCCCTTCGGCGCGTAACCGACGCCGAAGTGCGCGGCCGCGCCGGCGTCGAAGCCGCGTTCGCCCAGGAAGCGGCGGGCGGCGTCGGCCTCGGGGGACGACAGCTGCCCGCGGAACCACTCGGCGGCGGCGGAGTTGGCCTGATAGAGGCGCGTGCGTCCGCTCGTCTCCGGTGCCGCGCCCCCGTCTTCGTAGTGCAGCGCGAACCCGATGCGTCCGGCGAGGCGCTCGACGGCCTCGGTGAACGACAGATGGTCCATCGCGCGCAGGAACGAATAGACGTCGCCGGACTCGCCGCATCCGAAGCAGTGGTAGTAGCCGACCTGCGGGCGCACGTGGAAGCTCGGGCTGCGCTCGTCGTGGAAGGGACAGAGGCCCTTCATCGAGCCCACGCCCGCCGACTTCAGCGCGACGCGCTCCCCCACGATGTCGGCGATGTTGGTGCGTGCCTTCACCTCGTCGACGTCGGACTGCCGGATGCGGGCCATCAGCGCCCCTCCGCAGAGAGCGACTCTTCGCCGGCGCCGGTCACCATGTCGTGCCCGAGACCTTCGATCGGCTCGGGGAGCGCGTAGGCGTGGGATGCCGTGACCCGCGCGTCGGACGACCACAGGCCGAGCTCCCGGAGATCGACGGGACCGACGAGCCGCGCGTGCCACTCGATCGCGAACCGGTCGGTGAGGCTCGCGACCTGGTCGACGACGACGCGTCGGCGGGCGGAGTCGTCGGGAGCGGCCACGAAGTCTTCGGCGTGGAGCCCGTCGAGCTCACCCGGGCGCTCCCATAGCGCCGTCGCGAGGCGTTTGAGCACGCGGCGCTGCTCCTTGTAGAGGCCCTTGCGCCCCTCGATCGACACGACGAAGGCGCCGATCACGCCCTTGAGCACGGCCATCTCGACCTCGACGACGCGCGGGACGATCATGCGTCCGCGGAAGCGCGTGAGTACCGGTGTCGCGTAGTGCTCGCGGGTCGCCGTCGTCGCGGCGCGGGCGAACCGACCGATCAGGTCGCTCGTCAGGTTCTTCAGCCGCGCGACGGCCGCACGCGAGCCGTCGAACGCGCCGATCCACTCCGGCAGCCTCGTGAGGCGGTACAGCGCGTCGCCGAGCTCGTCGCGCGAGAACCCGTAGCCGACCCACGACTGGATCGCCGTCAGGAGCGCTTCACGCTCGCGCGCATCGGAGAGTCGCCGCGGGTCGAGGTAGCCGTTGAGGATGGCGTCTTCGAAGTCGTGCACCGAGTAGGCGATGTCATCGGAGAGGTCCATGACCTCGGCTTCGATGCAGCGCAGGCGGCCCGGCGCACCCTCCCGCATCCAGCGGAAGACGGCTTCGTCCTCGGGGTACACGCCGAACTTCTGCCGACCGCCCGGATCGGGGATCGCGTGCTCGACCGTCCACGGGTATTTGCAGGTCGCGTCGAGGCTCGCCCGCGTGAGGTTGAGCCCGACGCTGTGGCCGCCGGCATCCGTCACCTTCGGCTCGAGGCGGGAGAGGATGCGCAGCGACTGCGCGTTGCCCTCGAAGCCGCCGATGTCCTCGGCCCAGTCGTTGAGGGCCCGCTCTCCGTTGTGACCGAACGGCGGGTGCCCGAGGTCGTGGCTGAGACACGCCGTATCGACGACGTCCGGCGAGAGCTCGAGCGCGATCGCGAGCTCACGACCGACCTGGGCGACCTCGAGCGAATGCGTGAGCCGGTTGCGGGCGAAATCGGCGGGGCTCGCGGGGCTCAGCACCTGCGTCTTGGCGGCCAGGCGCCGGAGTGCCGCCGAGTGCAGCACGCGCGCGCGGTCGCGCGCGAAGCCGTCGCGTCGGGAGCGGTGCTCTTCGGGGAGGAAGCGCTCGGCATCGCGCTCGTCGTAGCCCGACGGACGGCCGGCGGAGACGCCGACGCCGCCCGCGTCAGCCGCCACTGTGGTCGAGCTCCGCGTCGGCGATCGCCGACGATTCCGCCTCATTGAGCGCGCGCGATTCGAGCCAGCGGTCGGGCAGCGCCGGGCGCTTGGGCGTGCCGGCACGTCCGCGTTGTCCTTCGGCCGCAGCGCCCGGGTAGGGGGCGGCGAGGTCGAGGGTCGCCAGGAGATCGTCGATCTCGGCGAGGGTCGACACCGTCGCCAGCTGCGCGCGCGTCTCCCCGCCCACCGGGTAGCCCTTGAAGTACCACGCGACGTGCTTGCGGATGTCGCGGCATCCACGTCCTTCGTCCTCGAAGAACTCCACGAGCAGCTCGGCGTGCCGACGGAAGGCGTCGGCGACGAAGGCGAGCGTCGCATCGACGGGCGCGCCGACGGCGGCGTCCGGCCCGCCGAGC
>JACEFY010000029.1 GCA_016807485.1 Stenotrophomonas maltophilia
GGGTAGCGGTCGCCGAGCGCACGATCGAGCCCGACGATGTCGAGCAGTTCGAGGGCCCGGGCGCGCGCCTGCTTGCGGGGGACGCCGCTGAGCACCGGCACGGTGGCCACGTTGTCGAGCACGGTGAAGTGCGGCAGGAGGCCCGCGTTCTGCAGGACGTAGCCGATGCCGCGGCGCAGCTGCACCGGGTCGCGGCCCTGGATGGGTTCGCCGTCGATCGTGATCTGGCCGCTCGTGGGCTCGATGAGGCGGTTGATCATGCGCAGCAGCGTCGTCTTGCCGCATCCCGACGAGCCGACGAAGACCGGGTTCTTGTGCGCGGGCAGCCCGAGCGAGAAATCGTCCACGGCAGTCGTGCCGTCGGCGAATCTCTTCGTCACGGAGCGGAACTCGATCGCCATGCTTCTCTTCCGTCGGGGGTATCCACCCAACCACACGCCTGCGACATCGGGTACAGGGGTGGCATACGGCGTCACACTCGGGTATGCGTGGAGGAATGGATGCCGCAGAATACGACCTCATCGTCATCGGAGCCGGGCCCGTCGGAGAGAACGTCGCCGACCGTGCCGTGCAGGGAGGCCTCACGGTCGCGATCGTCGAGAGCGAGCTCGTCGGCGGCGAATGCTCCTACTGGGCGTGCATGCCCTCGAAGGTCCTGCTGCGCGCCGGCGCGGCGCGGCGCGGCGCGCATGATGCCCCCGGCGCCGGAAGCCATGGCGCGGTCGACGTCGCCGCGGTCCTCCGTCGCCGCGACGAGATCGTCCACGAGTGGAACGACTCGTCGCAGGTCGAGTGGCTCCAGGGCGCCGGCATCGACCTCGTCCGCGGCCACGGCCGCATCACGGGCGAGCGCGAAGTCTCGGTCGACACCGGCCACGTGTTGCGGGCACGCCACGCGGTGGCCGTCTGCACCGGTTCGGCGGCGCTGCTGCCCGACATCCCCGGGCTGAAGGATGCCGCGCCGTGGACATCGCGGGAAGCCACCGCCGTGCGCGAAGTGCCCGAGTCGCTCGTGATCCTCGGCGGCGGCGTCGTCGCGTGCGAGATGGCGACCGCGTACGCCTCGTTCGGGTGCGCCGTGACGGTCCTCGCGCGGTCCGGTCTGCTCGGCGGCCTCGAACCCTTCGCGGGCGATCGCGTCGCCACCGCCCTCCGCGCCGCGGGAGCCGACGTCCGGACGGGTGTCGGCGTCGAGCGCGTCCACCGCGACGGCGGTCGTGTGACGGTCGAGCTCGACGACGGATCGCGGGTGGCGGCATCCGAGATCCTCGTCGCGACCGGACGCACCCCGCGCACGGGCGACGTCGGGCTGGAGGCGGCGGGCCTCGAACCGGGCGCCTGGCTGGATGTGGACGACACGATGCGCGTGCGTGGGAGCGAGTGGCTCTACGGCGTCGGCGATGTCACCCACCGCGCCCTGCTGACCCACCAGGGGAAGTACCAGGCGCGCGCCGCGGGTGACGTGATCGCGGCACGCGCCCACGGCGACGCGGTCGACGACGCTCCGTGGGGGCGCCACGTCGCGACCGCCGATCACGCCGCCGTGCCCCAGGTGACCTTCACCGATCCCGAGGTCGCGTCGGTCGGCTTCACCGAGGCCGCGGCGCGGAAGGCCGGGCTGTCGGTGCGCGTGCTCGACTACGACCTCGGCTGGGTCGCCGGCGCCAGCACGCACTCGTCGCGGTACGAGGGGATGGCGCGCGCCGTCGTCGACGACGACCGCGGCGTGCTCGTGGGCGCGACTTTCGTCGGCCCCGACATCGCCGAGCTGCTCCACTCCGCGACGATCGCGATCGTGGGGGAGGTGCCGCTCGCACGACTGTGGCACGCGGTGCCGTCCTACCCGACGCTCAGCGAAGTGTGGCTGCGGTGGCTCGAGGCCTACGGACGCTGACCCGAACAGTGACGCCCGTCAGGCGCGCTCCTGGGGGGTCGCCAGGGCGAGCGCGACCTGCTCCTCGGTGGTGAGCGGTGCCCGCGTGATGATCTCGTGCACGAACGCGAGCTTGCGTTGCACCGGTGCCGTGATGGTGAAGGGATAGAGGTCGGCCAGGCCCATCGCGCGGTTGATGCGGTTGAACCCGCGGGAGAGCCACTCCCAATCGCTCATGAGCCTGCCGACGGGCTGGTCCCGGTACGACGCGAGGGGCACGACGTCGACGTCGCGCACGGCGACGGCCGCGGCATCCAGACGCATCCCGATCGCCGCCGCCGTCTGCAGGGTGCCGGCGATGTGGAGGTAGTGCGCGAAGCTCTCGGCGAAGTCCTCCCACGGATGCATCGTGGCGTACTCGGAGATGAACGACGTGCGCCAGTCGCCGGGTGCGCCCACCTTGTAGTGACGCGACAGCGCATCCTGGTAGCTCGCACGCTCGTCGCCGAAGAGCTCCCGGCACCGCGCCCACGTGGCGTCGTCGGTGATGAGGACGTTCTGGAAGTAGTGTCCGACCTCGTGCCGCAGGTGTCCGAGCATCGTGCGATACGGCTCGCCCAGCTTCACCCGCAGCGCCTCGCGCACGTCGTCGAGGCTCTCGGCGAGATCGATCGTGACGATGCCGTTCGCGTGACCGATGACCACCCGCTTGCCGGACGACCGGCTGGAGAGCAGGTCGAATCCGAGTCCGCCCGGTGTCACGTCCCACGGCACGATCGGCAGACCCAGATCGCCGAGCTGCAGCAGCAGGCGGCGCTTGGCCTCCTCCGTCTTGGCGAGCTTCTCGAGCGCGATGGTGTCGTCCGCGTCCGGCCGGGTGCGTGTCAGGCGGCACGAGAAGCACCGACCGGCGGGGGCGTCCTCGCGGACGAGCCAGTTGCATCCCCATTCGCGCTGCGAACAGCTGTACCACGTGACCCCGTCGACCACGACGCGATCGTTGGCGATGCCGAAGAACTCGCGCGCGAGCACCTGGAAGCCGAGCTCGGTGCCGCAGTCGGGGCACTCCAGCGTGTCGAGATAGACGAAGCGGCGGCAGGACGGGCAGCGCGGAGTGGAGCTCACGTGCCCACGCTAGTCGTACCCCCTGCCTACACTGGCCGACATGCACCAGCTCTCCCGCGACGACGCGCGACGACTGGTCGTCCGCGCACAGCTGCTCGACGCCGATCGCCCGGGCGACGTCGTGGAGGTCGCCGAGCAGCTCGCGGCGATCAAGATCGATCCCACCGCGACCATCGCCCCGTCCGAGCAGACGATCCTCTTCTCCCGCATCGGCTGGTCGTACGAGCCGGGGCAGCTGCGCAAGGCCGTGGAGCAGGACCATCTGCTCTTCGAGCACGACGGCCACTTCCACGCCGGGTCGCTGCTGCCGGCACGCGTCGCCCGGATGCGCGGGCGCGTCCTCCACGCGCAAGCCGCGGAGTGGATGGAGGCGAACGCCCGGTTCCGCGCCGACGTCCTGGCCGCGCTCCGGGCCGAGGGGCCGCTCTTGGCGGCCCAGATCGCCGACACCAGCCAGGTCGCCCACAAGAGCGAGTCGGGCTGGTACGGGTCGAACCAGGTTCCGCGGATGCTGGAACTCCTCGGGCGCGTCGGGGAGGTCGCGATCGTCGGCCGCGAAGGACGCCTGCGGCGGTGGGACATCGCCGAGCGAGCCTTCCCGGAGGACATGCCCGTCCTCGATTTCGAGGAGGCCGGACGCATCCTCGAGGTGCGCCGCCTGCAGGCGGCGGGGCTCGCGAAGCAGAAGTCGCCCTGGACCCCGGTCGGGGATGCCGGCGAGCCCGCGACCGTCGAGGGGTCGGCATGGAAGTGGCGCGTCGACCCCACCGCGGTGGCGGCCCTCCGCGACGACGCGGGCGGACGCGTGGCGATCCTCAATCCGTACGACGGGATGCTGTTCGACCGCCCGCGACTCAAGGAGCTGTTCGAGTTCGACTTCGTCCTCGAGCAGTTCAAGCCGAAGGCGCAGCGCGTGTACGGCTACTTCGCCCATCCGATCCTCGCCGGCGATCGCTTCATCGGGCTGCTCGATGCCCAACTCGACAAGAAGAAGGAGACCCTGGAGGTGAACGCGGTCCACGAACTCCTGGGGTTCGACGACGAAGAGCGGGAGATGGTCCACGCTGAGATCCGCGAACTGGCGGAGTGGCTGGGCGTCGCGGTCACCGGCCTCACGTGACCTCCCTACACTGAGTCGCAGGAGGTCCTGTGGACACGACGTGGGTGCTGGTCGACGGTGAGAACATCGATGCGACGCTCGGAGGCTCGATCCTCGGGCGCCGGCCGCAGCCCGACGAGCGTCCGCGGTGGGACCGCATCCTGACGTTCCTGCAGCACCGCTGGGGTCAGCCGACGCAGGGACTGTTCTTCCTCAACGCGACGACGAACCTGCCGATGTCGTTCGTGCAGGCCCTGCTCGCACTCGGCTATCAGCCGATCCCGTTGTCGGGCGATGCCGACGAGAAGGTCGTCGACATCGCGATCCAGCGCACCCTCACCGCGCTCGCCGAGCGCGAGGGCGACGTGGTGCTCGTCAGCCACGACCGCGACTTCGTCACGGAGGTCGCCGCGCTCGCCGGATCGCGCCGCGTCGGCATCCTGGGGTTCGCGGAGTTCCGCAGCTCCGAGTACGCCCACATCCCGGGCCTCGAGTTCTTCGACCTCGAGTACGACGCCGGCGCGTTCGACGCCGCGCTCCCGCGCGTGCGGGTCATCCCGATCGACGAGTTCGACCCGGCCCAGTTCCTCCGCTGACGCCGTCAACCCCCTTCTCCCGTGCGACACGGATGCGGCAGGCTCGTCGCATGAGCACCGAGATGACTCCGGACGAGAAACGCCGTGACCAGCTGCTGCGCGCCGCGCACTCCACCGAAGCGGACGCCGCGCCGCGGATCGAGGTGTCGGAGCACGACGGCCACAACCGCATCGACATCGCCGACTCCGCCGCGGTGCGTCCGGGGCCCGGACCGGGCGCCGAAGACTGACGTCGAACTACGCTGGACGCGTGCCCGCCACCGCTGAAGCCCTCGCCCACGCCGACGACCTGGCCGACTTCGTCGCCGCGTCACCGTCGAGTTTCCACGCCGCCGCCGAGGTCGCACGCCGCCTGGTCGACGCGGGGTTCACCGTCGTCGATGAGCGTGCCGCGTGGCCCGCGCAGCCCGGCGCGAAGCAGGTGGTCGTGCGCGACGGCGCCGTCATCGCCTGGGTCGTGCCCGGGGATGCCGCCGGCGACACCCCGTTCCACATCTTCGGTGCGCACAGCGACTCCCCGGCGCTCAAGCTCAAGCCGCAGCCCACCACCGGTCGGCTCGGCTGGCTGCAGGCCGGGGTCGAGATCTACGGCGGTCCGCTGCTGAACTCCTGGCTCGACCGCGAGCTCCGCCTCGCCGGTCGGCTCGTCCTCGACGCCGGCACGGACGTCCTCGCCGCGACCGGCCCCCTGATGCGTCTCCCGCAGCTCGCGATCCACCTCGACCGCGAGGCGAACGACCACCTCGCGCTGCACAAGCAGGCGCACACGCAGCCCGTCTGGGGCCTCGGTGAGGCCGCATCCGCCGACCTGCTCGGCGAGCTGGCCGCCGCCGCCGGCGTCGACGCCGCCCGCATCCGCGGCTACGACGTTGTGACGGCCGACGCGGCGCGCGGCGCGGTCTTCGGCAAAGACGACGTGTTCTTCGCCAGTGGGCGCCTCGACGATCTGGCCTCGGTGCACGCCGGTGTCATCGCCCTCGCGGCGCACGAGGCGACCGACCGCATCGCAATGCTCGCCGTGTTCGACCACGAGGAGGTCGGTTCGGCGACGCGGTCCGGCGCCGCCGGTCCATTCCTCGCCGACGTGGTCGAGCGCATCCAGATCTCGCTCGGCGCCGACCGCGACCAGCAGCTCCGCGCGCTCGCCGCATCGTGGTGCGTGTCGAGCGACGTCGGGCACTCGGTGCATCCGAACTACGCCGACAAGCACGACCCCGTCGTCCAGCCCGTGCTCGGCAGCGGGCCGATCCTCAAGATCAACGCGAACCAGCGCTACGCGACCGACGGCGTGGGCGCCGCCGCCTGGCACGGCTGGTGCGCGGATGCCGCCGTCTCCTCGCAGGAGTTCGTCTCGAACAACGCCGTCCCGTGCGGATCGACCATCGGCCCGATCACCGCGACCCGCCTGGGCATCCGCACGGTGGATGTCGGCATCCCGATCCTCTCGATGCACTCGGCGCGCGAGCTCGCGGGGACGAGCGACCTCCTGGACCTCAGCCGGGTCGCCGCGGTGTTCTTCGCCGGCTGACCGGCGCCCGACGCGCGTTCGCGGGGCTCTCGATGCCGCATCGTGCCGCTGATGCGGCACCGACTGCCCCCTTGGCGGGCGGCACGCTTCGGGTTCGCTGTGAGTCGCCCGGCATCCACCCCGCGCGCCATCGATCGACGTATCGTTGAATATCGCTCGATATATCGTTGGAGGACATCATGGGCAACTCATTCACGGACGGCCGCTTCTCGGGCAAGGGATTCGGACAGGCCTTCGGCGGCGCGTCGGCCGACGACCTCTGGAACACCCTCGGCCAGATCAAAGACGGCATCGAGCAGAGCTTCGGCGATACTTTCAGCCAGTTCGGGCAGAAGGTCGGCACGCGCGCCCCGCGCGGTGACGTCCGCGCGGCCATCCTCTCGCTCCTCGTCGAGCAGCCGATGCACGGCTACCAGTTGATCCAGCAGATCGACGAGCGCAGCGGCGGCGCATGGAAGCCGAGCCCGGGATCGGTCTACCCGACCCTCCAGATGCTCACCGACGAGGGCCTCATCGAAGTCGAGGAGTCCGGCGGACGCAAGACCTACTCGCTGACCGACGCGGGCCGCGCCGAGGCGGAGACCGCCGACCGCTCCTGGGCGACCTCCGACGCGACCTCGAGCACCGGAACCGCGCGCGGTCACCGCGGCGCGCCGCTGACCAAGTCGGGTGCGAACCTCGCCCAGGCCGCGATGCAGGTCGGACGCACGGGCACGCCCGAGCAGGTCGCCGAAGCGGTGTCGGTCCTCGACGACGCCCGGCGCAAGCTCTACGCGATCCTTGCCCAGGCCTGATCGGGTTCCGGCGGAGCGCGCGCGCTACCGCCGGATCACCCGGTTCGCCCTGCGCTACCTGGTGCAGGCGTGGTGGTACGAGTTGTTCCTGCCGCGTATCGGGTTGCGGCGCATCGCCGATCGGACGCGTCCGCGTCGGCTGCGTCGCATCTCGCAGCGGTTCCACACTCTGGCGGTCGACCTCGGCGGGCTGATGATCAAGGTCGGGCAGTTCCTGTCGTCGCGCCTCGACATCCTGCCGCCCGAGGTCACGGCGGAGCTCGAGAAGCTGCAGGACGAAGTGCCCGCGGTGCCGTTCGACCAGATTCGGACCGCGGCCGAAGCCGAGCTCGGCCTGCCGCTGTCGCGCGTGTTCGCCTGGGTCGATGAGGTCCCGGTGGCCGCCGCCTCGCTCGGCCAAGTGCACCGTGCACGCCTCGCCGCAGACGACGCGGCGCTCACGGGGCTCGAGGCCGTCGTGCTGAAAGTGCAGCGGCCGGGCATCGACCGCATCGTGGACGTCGATCTCGCCGCTCTCCGACGCGTCGCCGACTGGCTGAGCCGGGTGCGGCTGGTGTCGGACCGCGTGGACATGCCGCTGCTCGTCGAGGAGTTCGCGGCGACGAGCCTCGAGGAGATCGACTACCTGCACGAGGCGCTGAACGCCGAACGGTTCACGGCGAACGTCGCCGACGGTGCGCGGGTCGCCGCGCCGGCCATCGTGTGGGAGCGCTCGACTCGCCGGGTGCTGACACTGCAGGACGTCACGGCCATCAAGATCAACGACGTCGACGCGCTCCGCGCCGCCGGCATCGACCCGTCGGCGGTGGCTGCGGAATTCGCCGCCGTCATGTTCGACCAGCTCTTCGCCGACGGGTTCTTCCACGCCGACCCGCATCCGGGGAACGTCTTCGTCACGCCCCACGCGCCGGACGCCGCCGGTCGCACCTGGACGCTCACGTTCATCGACTTCGGGATGATGGGCCAGATCCCGCCCGGGCTGCGTGGCGGACTCCGTCGCCTCATCATCGCTGCGGCATCGCGCGACGGCGCGGGAATGGTCGCCGGGTTCGAGCAGGTGGGCGTCCTGTTGCCGTCCGCGGAGAACTCCGAACTCGAACGCGCCCTCACCACCCTCTTCCGACGCTTCGGCGGAATGGGCTTCGCGGAGCTGCAGACCGTCGACCCGAGCGAGTTCCGCGGGTTCGCCGACGAGTTCGGCGAGACCATGCGCTCGCTGCCCTTCCAGCTTCCCGAGAACTTCCTCCTCGTCATCCGGGCGATGTCGCTCGTGTCCGGCCTGTGCAGTGCGCTCGACCCTCAGTTCAACATCTGGGAGGCTGTCGAGCCCTACGCCCAGAAGCTGCTGAGGGAGGAGACGGGCAACGTCGTGGCCGACGTCGCCGGTCGGGCGGTGGATGCCGCCGGCACCGCACTGCGTCTCCCCGGACGGATCGACGCCGCGCTGACGAAGCTCGATGCGGGTCTGTACCAGGTGGCGAATCCGGGCGTCGAGCGTCGGCTGGACCGGCTGGATCAGACCCTCCGGCGGATCGTCTCGGCGGTGCTGTTCGCGGGGCTGTTCGTCGGCGGCATCCTGTTGCTCGTCCCCGCATCCGGGTTCGGCGTCACACTCATGATCGTCTCGGTCGTCCCCCTCCTGCACGCCGTGCTCGCCGGAGCAGGACGCCGTCGCCCGGTGCGCGCGGGACGTCCGCGGTAGAATAGAAGCGGACAAGGGTGCAACTACCTGCTTGCGGAGCAAGGCGGCACGTGAAAACGAGCTGATACCTCCGAAAGGTGCATCCGTGAACAAACCGTCGCTGGTAAGACACACCGGATGGGGTTATTTCCCCATCGCCGCGCTCGCGCGGCTGCCGTTCGCGATGATGGTCGTCGGCGTGCTGACGCTCGTCACGAGCGCGACCGGGTCGATCTCCCTCGCCGGGCTCACCTCGGCGGCCACCGGCGTGGGAGTCGTGGTGGCGGGTCCGCTCATCGGCGACCTCGTCGACCGTTTCGGCCAGCGCGCCGTCGTCCTCCCCGTGGGGCTCGCCAACGGCGCCCTGCTGGCGGCGTTCCCCCTCATCGTGATGAGCGGGGCTCCGGGCGGTGTGATCCTCATCGCCGCGGTCCTCGTGGGACTCACCGCGCCGCAGGCGGCTGCCCTCTCCCGGACGCGGCTGATGGGCATCACCCAGGATCGCGTCTCCGATGACCGCCGCGAGCGCACCATGTCGCGCGTCATGTCGTACGAGTCGGCGATCGACGAGACGGCGTTCATCATCGGTCCGGTGCTCGTCGGCGTGCTGGCGTCGTTCGTCGCGCCGTGGGCGCCCATCGCGATGGCCGCGATCCTCAGCTTCGCCTTCGTGACGGCGTTCGCCGTGCACCCGACCGCCGCGATGGCGCCGACCGATGTCGAGGCGACGCGCGCGCCGATCCGTGCCGTCCTCACCCGGCCGATTCTGGTCGTGGTCGGCGCGACGGCCGGCGTCGGTCTCCTCTTCGGGTCGACGCTGACGTCGTTGACGGCCTTCGCGCAGTCGATCGGGCATGGCGCGCAGTCGGGTCTGCTCTACGGCCTCATGGGCATCGGCTCAGCGGTGCTCGCCCTCCTCGTGATGCTGCTGCCGGCCCGCTTCCCGCTGGCGCTGCGCTGGCTGGTCTTCAGCGGCATCCTGGCGCTCGCGGCAGCCGGGTACGCCGGCGCCTCCGACCTCGGGACCGTCATCGTCATGCTCTGCCTCATGGGGCTCGGCGTCGGGCCCACGCTCGTGACGCTCTTCAGCCTCGCCGGCGAGCGGAGCCCCGAGGGTCGTTCGGCGACGACGATGACCCTGGTGGGATCGGCGCTCACGCTCGCACAGGCGGTCGCCTCCGCCGTGACCGGGGCGCTCGCCGAGGCGACGTCGCCGTCGGTCGCGATGCTGCTTCCGGTCGGCGCGGCCGTGCTGGTGGTCGCGCTCGGCGTCGTCAACGCCGTCGCCGTGCGACGTGACGCTCGAGAGCTTCTCCCCGCGGTCTAGCGGATGGCATCGTGCGCACGATGCAATCCGTTCGTCACATGTGAGAAATCTCTCATCTTTAGCGTGTCGCGAGTGCGCCTACCGAGGTGCGCAGAAACGACACTGAGGAGACCGGTACATGAGAGCCCGCTCTGAGACACACGTTCCGCACTGGCGCAGACCACTGATCGCATCCGTAGGCGTCCTTCTGGCCGCAGCGCTCGTGACCCCTGCGGTCACCGCCGCTGCTGCTGACGAGCCCATCGACGGCGCCCAGACCTCGGGCGACGCCATGTTCCCCCATCTGGGCAACGGCGGCTACGACGCCCTCGACTACGACGTCGCGATCGCCTGGACGCCGAACGCGACACAGTCCGGAGCAACCATTGCCGGCACGATCGCGGCGACCAGCACGATGACGGCACGCGCGCCGCAGGCGCTGAAGTCCTTCTCCCTCGACTTCGAGGGCCTCGAGATCGACAGTGTGCTCGTCAATGGGCAGCCGGCGCAGTGGACGCGGATCGTCGACCCGGCGACGATCACCTTCAAGCTCGTCATCACGCCGGCCGCGCCGGTCTCCGGGCAGTTCACCACGACCGTCGCGTACCACGGCACGCCCTCGGTCCACACCGATCTCGACGGTTCGTCCGAGGGATGGAACCGCACGTCCGACGGCGCGACCATGCTCGGCCAGCCGGTCGGCTCCATGACGGGGTATCCCCACAACAACACGCCCGCCGACAAGGCGACCTACACCTTCGCCCTCGACATCCCGACGACGCTGAACACCGTGGCCGGCACAGCCCCGGGACCCGCCGCCGCGGTCAGCAACGGTGAACTGGTGTCGAAGACCCCGAGCACCGACGGCGCTCGCACGACGTGGGTGTGGCGTCAGGCGAAGCCGATGGCGTCCGAGCTCGCCCTCGTGTCGATCGGTCGCTACGACATCATCGAGTCGCAGGTGACCCTCTCGAGCGGCCGGACGATCCCCGCGTGGTCGTTCATGGACTTCGGGCTGAGCACCGCGAACAAGACGACCATCACGAACCGGGTCGCCGCGCTCGGACCGATCATCCGCAACCTCGAGACGCTGTACGGCCCGTACCCGGGCAACAGCACCGGAGTCGTGGTCGACACCGTCCCCAGCGGCATCAACTACGCCCTCGAGACGCAAGACCGCTCGTTCTTCCCGACGACGAGCTCCGTCAACGGCACCACCCTCATCCACGAGCTCATCCACCAGTGGTACGGCGACAACGTGTCGCCCACGACGTGGACGGACATCTGGATCGCCGAGGGTATGGCGACGTGGGGGACGACCTTCTACAACACCGCGGCCGGGTTCGGCACCGGAACGACGCCGAGCGAGACGACGTACTTCAACTCCTGGAACAACACCGCCGCCACGAGCGCCAACTGGAACATCGCCCCGGGCGCGCAGACCAACTCGGCCGCACTGTACTCGTACCAGACCTACACGCGCGGTGCGCAGTTCTGGGAGGCGTTGAAGGTTGCCATCGGCGACCAGGCCTTCTTCGCGTTCGTCAAGGAATGGCAGACCAGGTACGCCGAGAAGAGTGTCGCGGGCGCGGACTTCCTGGCGCTGGCCCAGGAGATCTCCGGGCGGGACCTGACGGCGTTCTACCAGGACTGGATCCTCGAGGCGGGCAAGCCGGCGTGGCCCGACAAGCTGACCCTCAGCCTGACGGCCGATCCGGCCGCGGGTGTGCTCGACCGCGGTGACGCCGTCACCTACGCGCTGCAGGCGACCAACACCGGACGCAGCCCGCTGAGCAGCTCGGTGGTCACCGTCGATCTCAGCGGTGCGCTGATCGTCGACCCCGCGACCCTGCCTGCCGGACTGGTGCTGGACGGATCCACGCTCACCTGGACGGTGCCGGCGACCCCGGTGGCAGGCACGGCGGCGACGTCCTTCACGGCGCGGGTGTCCGACACGGCCTCGGGCGGATCGGTCGGCGCCACAGCGAAGGCCGCGACTCTCGGCGGATCGTGCGGTGCCTGCGCGAGCAGCCTCGGCGTGTCCGAGTATGGGCTCATCTCGGCGCAGCCGACGATCTCGGGCCTCGCGCAGGCAGGCGCCATCCTCACCGCGGGT
>JACEFY010000290.1 GCA_016807485.1 Stenotrophomonas maltophilia
TCGATCGACGCCGCCGCCGCCGACGACGAGGAGATGACCGAGTACATCCGCCAGCTCGAACAGACCCGCGACACGTGGGATTCGCCCGAAGCCTCGGGTGATGCGATCGCGCAGGAGTTCGAGCGCTACCTGCGCCGCGACGGCGACGGCCCCGGAAAGCCCGGGCGCGACCTTCCGCCGCGTCAGTAGGCCTGCAGCACGCCGAAGCTCAGCAGGACGATGAGCACGATGCCGAGCACGACGCGGTAGACCACGAACGGCAGGAAGCTGCCGCGCTTGAGGTACTGCATGAGGAAGGCGATGACGGCGAGCCCCACGCCGAAGGCGACCGCGGTGGCGACGCCGGTCTCGACGAGGGTGAACACCTGCTCCCCCGGGTCCTTGAGTGCCTGGAGCAGTTCGTAGAGACCGCTGCCGAAGACGGCGGGCACCGCGAGGAGGAAGGCGACCTCCGCTGCCGCCGGCCGCGTGTAGCCGAGGGCGAGTCCCATCGTCGTCGTGGCACCGGAGCGCGACACTCCGGGGATGAGGGCGAGCGCCTGGGCGAAGCCGAGGGCGATGCCGTGCGGGTAGGTGAGGTCTTCCTCGTTGCGCGTGCGGCGGCCGAGGGCGTCGGCTGCGCCCAACAGGAGCCCGAAGACGATGAGCACGATGGCGACGAGCCAGAGGTTGCGGAAGGTGTCGCGGATGACGTCCTGGAAGAGGAAGCCGAGGACCCCGATCGGGATCGTGCCGAGGATGACGATCCACCCCATCCGGGCATCCGGGTCGTTGCGCGGGACGGCTCCCGTGAGCGAGCGGGCCCATCGGCCGATGATCCGCGTGATCCGGCCCCAGAAATAGACGAGCACGGCCAGCTCGGTGCCGATCTGCGTGATCGCGGTGAACGTCGCACCCGGGTCCTGCGCCGACGGGAGGAACTCGCCGGCGATGCGCAGGTGCGCGCTCGAGGACACGGGCAGGAACTCGGTGAGGCCCTGGAGGAGCCCGAGGATGATCGCCTCGATCAGGTGCATGACGGCCTTTCCTGCGTGTCAGTACGTGCGGAGCAGATCGGTGAGCACCCGCTGACCGAACACGAGCGCGTCGATCGGGACGCGCTCGTCCACACCGTGGAACATACCCGTGAAATCGAGTTCGTTCGGAAGGCGCAACGGTGCGAACCCGTATCCGGCGATGCCGAGCTCGGCGAGGGCCTTGTTGTCCGTGCCGCCGCCCATGAGGTAGGGCACCACCGGCACCCCCGGGTCGTGGCGACCGAGGGCCGAGACCATGGCCTCGACGAGGGCTCCGGAGAACGGCACCTCGAGTCCGATGTCGCGGTGCGCGATGTCGATCTCGATGTCCGGACCGACGATGCGCTGGATCTCGGCGAGGATCGCGTCTTCCTGTCCCGGGAGGGTGCGCACGTCGATCGCGGCCGTCGCGGCATCCGGGATGACGTTGTGCTTGTAGCCCGCGGTCATTCCGGTGGGGTTGGTCGTCGTGCGCAGGGTCGACCGCAGGAAGCCGGATGCCGGGCCCGTCCGGTCGGCGACCGCATCCGGGTCCGAGGGGTCCGCGCCGCACAGCGCGGCAAGGCCGTCGACCGTCTGACGGGTGGTGGCGGTGAGCTCGACCGGCCACGACGTCCGGCCGAGCGCGGTGACGGCCTCGGCGAGGCGCGTGACGGCGTTGTCCGGGTGGAAGCGGCTGCCGTGCCCCGCCGTGCCCCGCGCCCGCAGACGCAGCCAGACGAGCGCCTTCTCCCCCACCTGCAGGAGGTACGCGCGCCGGTCGCCCACCGGGATCGAGTAGCCGCCGACCTCGCTGATGGCCTCCGTCGCGCCCGCGAACCATTCGGGCCGGTCGCGGACGACCAGCTGCGACCCCTCGACGCCGCCGTTCTCCTCGTCGGCGAAGAACACGACGATGAGGTCGCGCTCGGGCTGCTCCCCGGCGCGCAGGATCTCCGCCACGGCGGTGAGGATCATGGCATCCATGTCCTTCATGTCGACGGCGCCACGACCCCACAGCATGCCGTCCCGGACGACACCCCCGAACGGGTCGACGCTCCAGTCGTCGGCGACGGCGGGGACGACGTCGAGGTGCCCGTGGAGGACGAGCGCAGGCTTCGTGGCATCGCGGCCCGGGATTCGCGCCATCACATTGGTGCGCCGCTGGATGGGCTCGTAGTACTCGGGCACGAGCCCGAGCGACGCGAGGCAGGCGCCCACGTACTCGGCCGCCTCGCGCTCGCCGTTCGCGCGCCCCTCGCCGTAGTTCGTGGTGTCGATGCGGATGAGATCCCGGGCGACCCGGGCGACTTCGGGCAGCTCCTCAGACATGGGCCCCACGCTACCGGACCCGCCGGATGTGCTCCGGGCACGAAAAAGGGCCCCTTTCGGGACCCTTTTCCATCTGTGCGCGAGGGGGGACTTGAACCCCCACGCCCTATCCGGGCACTAGCACCTCAAGCTAGCGCGTCTACCTATTCCGCCACCCGCGCAGATGTTGTTTTCGGTTTCGCAACCGAAGATCGACATTACCACGACCGGCGGCCCGCTCCGAAATCGCGGGTCACGCCGACACTCCGAACAGCAGACCGAGGACGTACGTCACGGCGGCCGCGCCGAACCCGATCGCCAGCTGGCGGAGCCCGCGGCGCAGCGGCGGCGCGCCGGAGAGGAGGCCGACCATGGCGCCCGTCGCGAGGAGCGCCACGCCCACGAGGAGCAGGGCGACGAGCACCGCGGGCGTGCCGCTCAGGCCGAAGATCCACGGCAGCACCGGGATGATCGCGCCGGAGGCGAAGAGCAGGAAGCTCGACCCGGCCGCCCCGAGCGCACTGCCGACGGTCTCGTGCTCACCGCTCTGCTCGGGATCCCGCGCGTACGGCGTCGACCGATCGGCCGCCTGCGCGGTCTGGATCACCTGCTGCGCGGCGGCGAGGGCCTCGGCCGCGCTCATCCCCCGCGTGCGATAGACGAGCGCGAGCTCGTTGGCGTCGAGATCCAGGTCGGGCAGCACCTCGTCGGCGTAGTTGCTCGGTTCGGTCGCGTCGAGCAGTTCGCGCTGCGAACGCACCGAGACGAATTCGCCCGCGCCCATCGAGAGCGCGCCGGCGAGGAGCCCGGCGACACCGCTGAACAGGACGAACTGCGGCGCGACGCCGGTCGCGCCGATGCCGAGGACCAGCGCGAGGTTGGACACGAGGCCGTCGTTCGCGCCGAACACGGCCGCGCGGAACGTGCCCGACAGACGACGGCGTCCCCGGGCGGCGAGCCCGCGGACGACCTCGCTGTGGATCCGCTCGTCGGCGACCATCCGCGGCGTCGCGAACGGCTCGCTCTCGTAGGGCGAGCGCCCCTCCGCGTTCTGGGCGA
>JACEFY010000291.1 GCA_016807485.1 Stenotrophomonas maltophilia
CGCACCCCCGCGAACGCGCGCCGCAACGGCGGCCGGCGGAGCCCGGCGCGCCGCAGCAGTGCCTCGTCGTCGAAGACCGCCGCGGTCGTGTCGTCGGCGACGATGCGCCCGTCGCCGACGACCACCGTGCGCGCCGCATACTCGGTGACGAGTTGCATGTCGTGGGTGACGACGAGCACGGTCGTCCCGGCCGCGTTGAGGTCGCGGAGAAGAGTCAGCAGCTCATCGGCACGCGCGCGATCCTGACCGAACGTCGGCTCGTCGAGGGCGAGCACGGGCGCCCCGGCGACGAGTGCGGTGCCCACCGAGAGTCGGCGCTTCTGGCCGCCGGACAGGAGGAAGGGGTGGATGCCGGCTTTGTCCTGCAGGCCGAAGCGCTCCAGCATCCGCTCGACGCCGGCGCGCACCGCCGGCTCGTCGAGCTTCTGCCGCCGCAGGCCGTGGGCGAGCTCGTCGAAGACGGTGTGCGCGATGAACTGGTGCTCGGGGTTCTGGAAGACGAACCCGATCTGCCGCGACAGGGTGCGCAGATCGGTGCGCGCGACGTCGCGGCCGCCGAGGAGGACCTGACCGCGCGGGACGGGCACGACGCCCGCGACCGACTGCAGGAGGGTCGTCTTGCCGGCGCCGTTCGCGCCGACGATCGCGACGAACTCGCCCGCCCGCACGTCGAGGTCGATGCCGTGCAGGATCTCGGCGCGGCCGCGGCGGGTCCGGAGGCCGCGCACCTCGATGAGCGGCTGCCCGGTCTCGCGTTCCGTATTCAGGCGGGTGGGGACTGAAGCCGGCGATGACAGGCCTACCGCGGCAGTTCTGCCTGAGTCGTGAACGATCGGAGCGGGCGGAGCGGGCGGCTCGGCGACCTCGAGCGCCGCGCGGAGTTCCGCGGGGTCGAGGGGCAGGGGGTCGAGCGTCCACCCGGCGGCGCGCAGCCGCAGGGCGGCGAGGGTCGCCGTCGGGAGCCACACGCCGATGTCGTGCAGCTCCTCGGCGCGCTCCCGGAGGACCGCGTCGACCGAGCCGTCGGCGATCGTCCGCCCGTCGTGATCGAGCACCACGACCCGGTCGGTGATCGCGACCGCGGCATCCAGGTTGTGCTCGACGAGGAGGATGGCGCGGTCGCCCTCCGCCACGAGCTCGCCGAGCGCCGCGTAGACCTCCTCGATCCCTTCCGGGTCGAGGTTCGCGGTGGGCTCGTCGAGGACGAGCAGCGGCGAGCCCATCGCGAGCGCGCACGCGATCGCGAGGCGCTGGCGGCCCCCGCCGCTCAACCGATCGGGATTCTCCGCGCGCCGCTCCCAGAGTCCGACGCGGCGGAGCGCGGCCTCGGTGCGGCTGAGCACCTCGTCGACCCGCATCCGCAGGTTCTCGGGGCCGAAGGCGACCTCGTCGAGCACCGTGCCGGTGACGAGCTGGGCGTCGGGGTCCTGGAAGACCATGCCGACGTGGGTGCTGAGCTCGGCCACGGGGGTCGACGCGGTGTCGAGCCCGGCGACCGTCACGGCACCGGTCATCGTGGCCGGCACCGCGTGCGGGATGAGTCCGTTCGTCGCGAGGGCGAGCGTCGACTTGCCGGCGCCGCTCGGCCCGAGGAGCAGTACGACCTCGCCGCGGGCGATGTCGAAGGTGGCCGACGACGGGGCGGCGAGGGTGGCTCCGTCGTGCCGGATGCCGAGATCTGCCACGCGCAGCAGGGTCTCGGTCGTGGAGGTCACCCCCCTAACTTAGCCTACCCTTACCTCGGCACGCGGTTCGGGCGGACCCGTCAAGCGCGGGCGACGCCGGCGCGGCGGAGCGACGCCCCGACGGCGAGACCGAGCGCCGTCCAGGCGACCGGCCCGAGCACGGAGATCGCGAGGTACGCGATCTGCGCCCACGGCGGGAGCTTGCCGAGATCGGCGACGAAGAACACGACGACGGACACCAGGATGCCGATGATCACCGCCGAGACGAAGAACCGCCACGGCCCCCACGCCCGGTAGCGGGTGAGAGCCGCGACGCCCTCTTGGATCGCCCCGAAGAGGAGCGCGGTGCCGACGAAGCGTCCGATCCAGGCCGGGTTGAAGGCGCTCGCGACGAGAGCCGCCATGACGTGCGCCGTGAGGGCCACCAGCGGGCGGCGCAGCACCTCCTGCGCGATGATGCCGGGCAGCACGTGCGAGCCCAGCACGAGGCCGTAGGCGTACGGGGCGGCGAGGATCACGAACGGGGTGATCGCCCCGGCGATGCCGCCGACGATGCCGGTCGCGACGCCGATCGCGGCACAGACGAGCAGCACGCGCGTCGACAGGAGCGTGCTTCGGGTCACCGTCTCAGACTACCGGCGCGGCACAGGCCCTCGGCCGTGACAAAGGCTCAGGCGAGCCCGAGCACGGCCGTTGCGACGGCGAAGTAGATGATGAGGCTCGTGGCGTCGCAGAACGTCGAGATGAACGGCGTGCTGAAGACGGCCGGGTCGGCCCGCAGCGCGCGCGCCGCGAGCGGCATGAGGCCGCCGACCGTCGCCGCAAGCGTGCAGATGAAGACGAGCGTCACGCCGATGACGATGCCGAGCGGCAGGCCGAAGACGAGACTTCCGAAGGCGAATCCGAGGATGCCGAGGCCCGCGCCGAGGGTGAGACCCACCCGCACTTCCCGCCAGGCGACCCGGAGCACGTCTCCCGGATTCACCTCGCCCACCGCGAGTGCGCGCGTGACGGTCGTCGCCGCTTGCGAGCCGGTGTTCCCTGCCGTCCCCGTGAGCAGCGGGATGAAGAGCGCGAGGGTCACCACCTGGCTGAGCGCGTCCTCGAAGTGGTCGAGCACCTGCACCGTCAGCAGCGCCGAGATCGCGAGGACCAGCAGCCAGATCCCGCGGGCGCGCACGATCCGCAGCACCGAGGTCGCGAGATAGGGCCGACCGAGCGGTTCGGAGGCGCCTTGACGGGCGGCATCCTCCTCTTCCTCGTCTTCCAGGATGTGGGCTGCGTCGTCGACGGTGAGGATGCCGAGCACCCGCCCTTCGCCGTCGACCACCGGGACGGCGAGCAGGTGGGCGTCGACGGTGATACGGGCCGCGGCTTCGGCGGTGTCGGTGGCGGCGACCGTGCGCGGCTCGACGATGAGGTCGCCCACGGCCTTCTCGGGCGGGGCGAGGAGGAGGTCGCGCAGGCTCACGACGCCGAGCAGCTCGTGCGTGGGAGTGGTGACCGGCAGCATGTAGACCGTCTCGGCGGAGCCGCCGCGGAGGCGGAGGTGCGAGAGCGCGTCGCCCGCGGCGAGCGATGGCTCGAGGCGCACGAACTCGGGACTCATCCGCCGGCCGACGCTCCCGCGGGGGAAGCCGAGC
>JACEFY010000292.1 GCA_016807485.1 Stenotrophomonas maltophilia
CGGGCTGCTTCGGCTGGATCGGCGTCGACGGCAGCGCCGACCTCGCGATGGTCATCCGCTCGATCGTCTTTCGCCCGGGGGGCGCATATGTGGGCGCGGGCGGTGGCATCACGTGGCTCTCCGACCCGGCCGCGGAAGTGGCGGAGGTGGCGGTGAAGGCGCGGGCGCCGCTGGCCGCCGTGGGGGCGCACCTCCCGTCCGGGTGGGCCGACGCGCACGCCGGCTGGTGAGACGACGCGTCCGGTAACCTGGAAAGACGCGTCCACGCGTCCCCACTTCCCGATTGGTGCTTCTCCGTGTCCACAACGTTCCCTTCTGCCGGCGAGACCGCCGAGGGCAGCAGCTTCGACCCCTCCGCGATCCAGGCGAAGTGGCAGCGGGCCTGGAGCGAGGCCGACCCGTTCCGCGCCGGCGGCAGCGACGACACGCGCCCCCGCAAGTACGTGCTCGGCATGTTCCCGTACCCATCCGGCGACCTCCACATGGGGCACGCCGAGAACTACGCCTACGTCGACGTCGTCGCCCGCTTCTGGCGCCACCGCGGATACAACGTGCTCAACCCCATCGGCTGGGACAGCTTCGGGCTGCCGGCGGAGAACGCCGCCATCAAGGGCGGCGCAGGCTCCGACCCCCGCGAGTGGACCTACCGCAACATCGACCAGCACAAGAAGAGCTTCCGTGAGTTCGGCTCGTCGTACGACTGGAGCCGCGTGCTCCACACGAGCGACCCGGAGTACTACCGCTGGAACCAGTGGCTCTTCCAGCGCCTCTACGAGCGGGGACTCGCGTACCGCAAGGAGAGCCCGGTCAACTGGTGCCCGCACGATCAGACCGTGCTGGCGAACGAGCAGGTCGTCGACGGTCACTGCGAGCGCTGCGGCGCCGAGGTCATCAAGAAGAAGCTCACGCAGTGGTACTTCAAGATCACCGAGTACGCCGACCGCCTGCTCGACGACCTCAACCAGCTCGAGGGCTCGTGGCCGTCGAAGGTCATCCGGATGCAGCGCAACTGGATCGGTCGTTCGGTGGGCGCCGACATCGACTTCGAGATCGAAGGCCGCGCGGAGAAGATCAGCGTGTTCTCGACGCGCCCCGACACGCTGCACGGCGCGACCTTCATGGTCGTCGCGCCCGACTCCGACCTCGCCGCCGAGCTCGCCGCCGGGTCGACCCCCGAGGTGCGCATGGCGTTCCAGGACTACCTCACGCGCGTCGGCAAGGCCACCGAGATCGAGCGGCAAGCCACCGACCGTCCGAAGACCGGCGTCTTCCTCGACCGATTCGCCGTCAATCCCATCAACGGTGAGCGCCTGCCGATCTGGGCGGCCGACTACGTGCTGGCCGACTACGGTCACGGTGCGGTGATGGCCGTGCCCGCACACGATCAGCGCGACCTCGACTTCGCCCGCGCGTTCGATCTCCCGGTGAAAGTGGTCGTCGACACGACCGCTCCCGTCACCGGCGCGATTCCCGTGATCGAGCTCGACGCCGACGGCGTCCCCATCGATCCGTTCGAGGGCGAGCCGACCCTGGGAGACCTCGACCCGGCATCCACCGGGATCGCGCTCACGGGCGACGGCCGACTCATCAACTCCGGCTCGCTCGACGGACTGAGCAAGCGTCACGCGATCGCGCGCGCGATCGACGAGCTGACGGCGCGGGGCACGGGGCGCGCCGCGAAGTCGTACCGGCTCCGCGACTGGCTGATCTCGCGCCAGCGCTTCTGGGGCACACCCATCCCGATGGTGCACACCGCCGACGGACGCACGGTTCCCGTCCCCGACGCCGAGCTTCCGCTGGTCCTCCCGTCCGCCGCGGGTCTCGACCTCGCCCCGAAGGGCGCGTCGCCGCTCGGCGCCGCGTTCGAGTGGATGCAGACGACCGATCCGGAGACCGGCGAACCCGCCCTCCGCGACCCCGACACGATGGACACGTTCGTCGACAGTTCGTGGTACTTCCTGCGCTTCCTGGCGCCGGGCGGCGCCGACGAGGCCTTCCCGACGGCGGAGGCGGCGCGCTGGGCGCCGGTCGACTCGTACATCGGCGGCGTCGAGCACGCGATCCTGCACCTGCTGTACGCGCGCTTCATCACCAAGGTCCTCTTCGACATGGGCCTGATCGACTTCACCGAGCCGTTCTCGAGCCTCATCAACCAGGGCATGGTGCTGCTGGACGGGTCGAAGATGAGCAAGAGCAAGGGCAACCTGGTCGAGTTCGCCTCGAGCATGCTCGACCCCGGCGCCGACGCCGTGCGCACGGCGATCGCCTTCGCCGGACCGGTGGAAGACGACATCAACTGGGAAGACGTCTCCACGACCGGAGCGCAGAAGTTCCTGGCACGTGCCTGGCGGGTCGCGAAGGATGTCACGAGTGCGCCCGACGTCGTCTGGGCCGAGGGCGATCAGGCGCTCCGTCGCGTGACGCACCGGCTCTGGGCGGATGCCCCCGGCCTCGTCGAGCAGACCAAGTTCAACGTCGTGGTCGCGCGCCTCATGGAGCTCGTCAACACCACGCGCAAGACGATCGACTCGGGTGCCGGCCCCGCCGACCCGGCGGTGCGCGAAGCGGCGGAGGCGACCGCGATGATCCTCGACCTCTTCGCACCGCACCTCGCGGAGGAGATGTGGGAGGTCCTCGGGTATGAGCCGTTCGTCGGCCTCGCCGCGTGGCGTCAGGCCGACCCGATGCTCCTCGTCGAAGAGTCGGTGACGGCCGTCGTGCAGGTGGACGGCAAGGTCCGCGGCACGCTCACGGTGCCGGCGCGGATCTCCGCCGATGAGCTGGAGGCGCTCGCGCGCGCCGACGAGAAGGTCGTGCGCTCGCTCGCCGGTCGCGAGATCGCGCGCGCGGTCGTCCGTGCGCCGAAGGTCGTGAGCTTCACCACCGCGTAGGATCGCGCGGCCCGCGGAGGTCTCTCCGCAGGATTCTTCCTCCACAGGTCGAGGCTTCTGCGGTCTGTGCACCGAACGGGTCGCTGCGCGCCCGAGCGGCGCCGCGCGCTGACACGCTGAGGCGGTGTCTGGATCACCGCCTGAGCGCGCCCGCCGTCGCACCGGCGTGGGTGCGGCGATCGTCGTCGTCCTGGCGGCGGCCGCCGTGACGGTGGGGGTCGGCGTGGTGCGCTCGGCGTCGGCTCCCGTCGAAGACATCCCCTACGCGGCGGCATCGGCCGAACCCGCGACTATCTACACGCACGTGTTCGGCGCGGTCGCGCAGCCAGGACTCTACCGACTCCCGGACGGCGCCCGGGTGGTCGATGTCATCGCGGCCGCCGGCGGTCTCCTCCCCGAGGCCGATCCGGGTGCGGTGAACCTCGCACG
>JACEFY010000293.1 GCA_016807485.1 Stenotrophomonas maltophilia
CTCGCCGGGGGGACTGAATACGGTGCGCCGGGCGCGCGTAGGCTGAACGGATGCCCGACCTCGCCCCACCGCTCCTCGAGTGGTACCGCGGCAGCGCGCGCGACCTGCCGTGGCGACGGCCCGGATTCGGCGCGTGGGGCACGCTGGTCAGCGAGTTCATGCTGCAGCAGACCCCGGTCGCGCGGGTGATCCCGCACCTCGAGGCGTGGCTGAGCCGGTGGCCCACTCCGGCGGCACTCGCTGCCGACCCGCCGGCGGAGGCGGTGCGCCAGTGGGCGAACCTCGGGTACCCGCGTCGGGCGCTGTGGCTGCACCGCGCGGCGGTCGAGATCCGCGACCGGCACGCGGGTACCGTGCCGCGGGACGTGGAGGCGCTCCTCGCCCTCACCGGGATCGGTGACTACACCGCACGCGCGGTCGCCGTGTTCGCCTACGGCGACCGGCATCCCGTCGTCGACACCAACACCCGTCGCGTCATCGCGCGCGCCGTCCGTGGCCGTTCGCAGCCCGGATCGCCCGCGAAGACCGACCTCGCGGCGATGGACGAGCTCCTGCCGGCGGGCGACCGGGATGCCGCGGTCTTCAACGCGGCGACGATGGAGCTCGGCGCGGTGATCTGCACCGCGCGCACCCCGAAGTGCGAGGCGTGCCCGATCGCGCACGTGTGCGCATGGCGGTCGGCCGGGTATCCCGATACGGGCGACGGCCGGCGACGGCAGGCCCGCTATGAGGGCAGCGACCGCCAGGCACGCGGCGCCGTGCTGAAGGCGCTGCGCGACACGACCGCCCACGAGCAGCCTGAGGATGCGGTACTCGCCGACTGGCCGGATGCCGCCCAGCGCGGCCGCGCCATCGATTCGCTCGTCGTCGACGGTCTTCTCGAGGCGGCCGACGGCATGCTCCGTCTCCCCCGCTGACGCGGTGCGCGGAGCTCAGTCGTCGGTGGCGGGCGCGGGAGAAGCCGGGGCCTCTTCCTCGCGCGGCCTCAGGTACGGGTCGGCGTCGCCCGCGTAGGTGGCGCCGGTGGCGAGTCCGGCGACCGCGGCGTCGCGCTCCTGCGCCTCACGCAGCAGATCGGCGATGTGGCCGGCACTGTCGGGCAGGGCATCCGGGATGAACTCCAGCGACGGTGTCAGCCGCACGTTCAGGTGCTTGCCGACCTCGCTGCGCAGCATGCCGGTGGCGGACTTCAACGCCTCCGCCGACGACGCGCGCTCCTCGTCGGAGCCGTAGACGGTGTAGAACACCGACGCGTGCTGGAGATCACCCGTCACGCGGACGTCCGTGATGGTCACGAAGCCGAGGCGCGGGTCGCGCAGCCCCTTCTCGAGGCGCTCCGCGAGGATGACGCGGATGCGGTCGCCGAGGCGTGCCTGACGTTCGTTGCCCATCTCGTCCTGCTTTCTGTTCTCTCACCGAGCGGTGAGCCGGTTGGCGGCGGAGGCGACGGATGCCGCTCCGACTGCGGGGACCGTGAGGGCCCGTCGTCGAAGCGGCATCCGGCGCCGCCGAGTGGGGGGATCAGCCGCGGGGCTTCTCCACCATCTCGGTCGTCTCGATCTCGTCGCCGATCTGGATGTCGTTGAACTTGCCGAGCCCGATACCGGCCTCGAAGTCCGTGCGCACCTCGGTGACGTCGTCCTTGAACCGGCGCAGCGACTCGATGGCCAGGCCGTCGGCCAGCACGACGCCGTCGCGGATGACGCGCGCCTTGGCGTTGCGCGTGATCGTTCCCGATCGCACGATGACACCGGCGATGTTGCCGAACTTCGAGGAGCGGAACACCTCGCGGATCTCGGCGACACCCGACTGGATCTCTTCGTACTCCGGCTTGAGCAGGCCCTTGAGCGACTGCTCGACGTCGTCGATCGCGTTGTAGATGACCGAGTAGAACCGCACGTCCACGCCTTCGCGGGCCGCACGCTCGCGCGCCTTGGCGTCGGGACGGACGTTGAAGCCGATCACGATCGCGTTGTCGATCGTGGCCAGGTTGATGTCGGACTCGGTGACCGCACCCACACCGCGGTGGATGATGCGCAGCTGCACCGACTCGTCGACCTCGATCTTGAGGAGCGACTCCTCCAGCGCCTCGACGGCACCGGAGACGTCACCCTTGATGATGAGGTTGAGCGACTCGACCTTGCCCTCCTGGAGAGCGCGGGTGAAGTCTTCGAGCGAGATGCGCTTGCGGGCCTTGGCCAGCTGGGCGTTGCGCTCGGCGGCTTCGCGCTTCTCGGCGATCTGACGGGCGAGACGGTCGTCGTCGGTGACGATGAACGTGTCACCGGCGCGCGGCACCGAGTTGAGGCCCTGCACCTGGACGGGACGCGAGGGGTAGGCCTCGTCGACCGCGTCGCCGTTCTCGTCGGCCATGGCGCGCACGCGGCCATAGGCCGTGCCGGCCACGATCGAGTCGCCGACGCGCAGCGTTCCGGACTGGATGAGCACAGTGGCCACGGATCCGCGGCCCTTGTCGAGCTTCGCCTCGATGGCGACACCGCGCGCAGCCTTGTTCGGGTTGGCCGTGAGGTCGAGCCCGGCGTCGGCGGTGAGGAGCACCGCATCCAGCAGTTCCTGGATGTTGGTGCCGGCACGGGCCGACACATCCACGAACATGACGTCTCCACCGTATTCCTCGGCGACCAGACCGTATTCGGTCAGCTGCTGGCGGACCTTGGCCGGGTTGGCGTCGGGCTTGTCGACCTTGTTGACGGCCACGACGATGGGCACATTGGCCGCCTGTGCGTGGTTGAGCGCCTCCACCGTCTGCGGCATGATGCCGTCGTCGGCGGCGACCACGAGGATCGCGAGGTCGGTGACCTGCGCCCCACGGGCACGCATGGCGGTGAACGCCTCGTGACCGGGGGTGTCGATGAAGGTGATCGCGCGCTCGATGCCCTCGTGCTCGGTCCACACCTGGTAGGCACCGATGTGCTGGGTGATGCCACCCGCCTCACCCGCGACGACGTTGGTCTGGCGGATCGCGTCGAGAAGACGCGTCTTACCGTGGTCGACGTGACCCATGACGGTGACCACCGGCGGCCGGATCTCGAGGTCATCCTCGCTCTCCGCCTCCAGCTCCGCCTCGAGGTCGAGGCCGAAGCCCTCGAGGAGCTCCTTGTCCTCGTCTTCGGGCGAGACCATCTGGATCTTGTAGCCGAGCTCTTCGCCGAGCACCTCGAAGGTGGCTTCGTCGAGCGACTCGGTGGCCGTGGCCATCTCGCCGAGGTTGAAGAGGATCGTCACGAGCGTGCCGGGCTGCACGGTGTAGCCGCGGATCGCCTCGAGCTTGTCGGCGAAGTCCGCGATGGATGCGCCG
>JACEFY010000294.1 GCA_016807485.1 Stenotrophomonas maltophilia
CGGCACCGCCGCGTGACACGGCCGCGCGCGATCGGGCGTTCGCCGCGCTCGCCGCGGGGGAGTACGACTGGCTCTTCGTGACGAGCGCCGCCGGCGTCGAACAGCTCGTCGCGCACGGCGTCACCGTGCCGGCATCCACCCGCGTCGCCACCGTCGGGCAGGCGACCGCCCGCGCGCTCACCGAGATGGGCGCGCACGTCGCGTTCGTGCCGGTGGGGCACTCGTCGGCCGCCGCGATGATCGCGCAGTGGACGGTGGGCCGCTCGGCGGAGGTGACGGGACGCAGCCTCGTGTTGCGCTCGGACCTCGCCGCGGCCGTCGTCAGCGACGAGCTGGAGGCGCAGGGCTACGCCGTCGACGTCTGCATCGGCTACCGCACCGTCGGCATCGACCTTCCGCCCGAGACGGTCTCAGACCTCCGCTCCGGCGCGGTCGACGTCGTGCTCCTCACCTCGCTGAGCGTCGCCCGTGAGCTCCGCCGGCAGGTCGGCGTGCTCGACCCGCAGACACTCGTCGCCTCGATCGGGCCGGGGACGACCAAGGATGCCGAGCGGCTCGGCTTCGCCGTCGGCCACACCGCCCATGTCCAAACCGTCGACGCGCTCCTCGCGGAGCTCGACGTGCGCGCGCCCGGCCCGGGAGCGCCGAGCCGCCCATCCGGATCGGAGGATCCCCGATGACCGCTTTCCCCTCCCGGCGTCTCCGGCGCCTGCGCACGACGCCGGCGCTGCGCCGCCTCGTCGCCGAGACCGACCTCACTCCCCGCCGCCTCGTGCTGCCGGTGTTCGTCAAGGAGGGCATCTCGGTCGCGCAGCCGATCGCGACGATGCCCGGCGTCAGCCAGCATCCGCTCGACGGCGTTCCGGCGCTCGTCGAAGCCGCCGTCGAGGCGGGGATCGGCGGCATCATGCTCTTCGGCGTCCCCACCCAGCGCGACGCGCGGGGGACGGGCGCCACCGATCCCGACGGCATCCTCAACCGCGCCATCGCCGCCGCCGCCACGGCCGCGGCGGGGCGCATCACGGTGCAGGCCGACCTCTGCCTCGACGAGTTCACCGACCACGGCCACTGCGGCGTGCTGGCCGGCGACGGCAGCGTCGACAATGACGCGACCCTCGAGGTGTACGCGCAGATGGCGGTCGCGCAGGCGCGCGCCGGCGCCGACATCCTGGGCCTCTCGGGCATGATGGACGGCCAGGTCGCCGCATGCCGCGCCGCGCTCGACGCCGACGGACGTGAGGACGTCGTGATCCTCGCCTATGCCGCGAAATACGCCTCGGCGTTCTACGGACCGTTCCGCGACGCCGTCGAGTCGACCCTCACGGGCGACCGGCGCACCTACCAGCTGGATGCCGCCAACGGCCGGGAGGGTGTCGAAGAGGCCCTCGCCGACATCGACGAGGGCGCCGACATCGTCATGGTCAAGCCCGCCGGCACCTCGCTCGACGTGCTCGCGCGGGTGAGCGACGTGTCGTCGGTGCCGGTCTGGGCGTATCAGGTGTCGGGGGAGTACGCGCTCATCGAGCATGCCGCGGCATCCGGACTCATCGACCGCGACCGCGCCATCGGCGAGAGCCTCATCGCGATCCGGCGCGCCGGCGCCGAGGCGATCCTGACGTACTGGGCGATCGAGGTCGCCGGCTGGCTGCGCGCCGGAAAGGACCTGACATGAGCGCCACCAACGACGAGCTGTTCGCCCGCGCCCTCGCGGTGATCCCCGGCGGGGTCGACTCACCGGTGCGCGCGTACGGATCGGTCGGCGGCACGCCGCGGTTCATCGTCGAGGCCGCCGGCGCCTACGTGACCGACGCCGAGGGTCGCCGCTACGTCGACCTCGTCGCCTCGTGGGGTCCCGCGCTCCTCGGTCACGCGCACCCCGAGGTGGTCGCCGCCGTGCAGTCCGCCGCCGCGCGCGGGCTCTCGTTCGGCGCACCGACGCCGGCCGAGGCCGAACTCGTCGAGGAGATCATCGCCCGGGTGCCGTTCGTCGAGCGTGCGCGGCTCGTCTCCACCGGCACCGAGGCGACGATGACCGCGATCCGCCTGGCGCGCGGGGCGACCGGACGCGACCTGCTGATCAAGTTCGCGGGGCACTACCACGGGCACTCCGACGGCCTTCTCGCGGCGGCCGGCTCGGGGCTCGCGACCTTCGCGCTCCCCGGATCGGCGGGGGTGCCCGCCGCGGTCGCCGCGCAGACCCTCGTCGTGCCCTACAACGACCGCGCAGCGCTCGAGGCCGCCTTCGCGGCGCACCCCGGCCGCATCGCCGCCGTCATCACCGAAGCCGCCGCCGCGAACATGGGTGTCGTGGGGCCGGCATCCGGGTTCACGACCTTCCTCGCCGACCTGTGCCGTCGCGAGGGAGCGCTGCTCATCAGCGACGAGGTGCTCACCGGCTTCCGCTCCGCGCGCGGCGGCTACGCCGAGGTCCTCCGGACCGCCGGAGAAGACGTCGCGCCCGACCTGGTGACGTTCGGCAAGGTCATCGGCGGCGGGCTCCCGGTGGCCGCGGTCGGCGGCCGCGCCGACGTCATGGCACTCCTCGCGCCGACCGGGCCGGTGTACCAGGCGGGCACCTTGAGCGGAAACCCCGTGGCGGTCACCGCGGGTCTCGCGACGCTGCGCCTCGCCGACGATGACGTGTACGCGCGGGTCGCGGCGGCATCCGACATCGTGTCGACGGCCGCCTCGGCGGCGCTCGACGCGGCCGGGGTGCCGCACGTGGTGCAGCGCGCCGGGACGCTCTTCAGCGTATTCTTCGGCGCGGAGGTCGCCGCGGGCGTGCCCGACTACGCGACGGCGCAGCGGCAGGACTCGGCCGCGTACGGGCGCTTCTTCCACGCGATGCTGGATGCCGGTGTCTCGCTGCCGCCCTCGGCCTTCGAGGCGTGGTTCCTCACGGCCGCGCACGACGACGCCGCGCTCGAGCGGGTGCTGTCGGCGCTCCCCGCCGCGGCTCGCGCCGCCGCCGGCTGACGTTCCGGGCACGATCGGTCACCGTCCCGCGTGGATGGCGACCGATCCTGCCCGTTCTGACCCGCCGCGGTTCCGCGGGCGTGAACGGCGCGTGCCGATCGGCCGGACGCTCCTTAAGTAGGCTGAACCCATGCCCGTGACCCTTCTCGGTGCGTCGGAGATCCGCGCGCTGGCCGCCGAACTCGACGTCACGCCCACCAAGAAGCTCGGCCAGAACTTCGTCGTCGACGCCAACACGGTGCGCAAGATCGTGCACGTCGCGGAGGTCACGGCATCCGACCGTGTCGTCGAGGTCGGCCCGGGGCTCGGCTCGCTCACGCTCGCGAT
>JACEFY010000295.1 GCA_016807485.1 Stenotrophomonas maltophilia
CCGTCCGCGGCCTGCGCCGCGGGGACCGCGAACGCGGTCATCACGAGTGCTGCGATCGCGGTGATCGCGGTGGAGCGCACGATCCGGCGCGATCGATCGGACGGGAAGCTCACGTGCGCGACGGGGTGCAGAGGCATGTCGGGGATCTCCTTCGATCGGCCGCTGGGACGGCTCCGTTGCCGGTGGTGGTGACGGTGACGGTCTGTGACCGGTCACAGTGTCACTCCGGCGCCATCCGCCGCGCTAGGGGGTCATGGACGTCGTTACGGAAGTGTTATCGATACCAAGTGCGGGACGGGCGGGAGCGCCGAGTGCGTGCCCCCTCGCACGCCGCGCGGGAACGGATAATGGGACCGTGACGCACGAACACGATGAGGTCGACCGGATCGTCGGCGCGTGGCGTGCGCAGCGCCCCGACCTCGACTTCTCTCCGCTCGGCGTGCTCTCCCGCGTCGACCGTCTCTCGCGTCACCTCGATCGTGCGCGCCGCGAAGCGTTCCGCCGCAGTGACCTCGAGCCGTGGGAGTGGGACGTCTTGTCGGCCCTCCGCCGCGCAGGCGAACCGTTCCAGCTGAGCCCGAAGCAGCTGCTGCAGCAGACGCTCGTCTCCAGTGGCACGATGACCAACCGCATCGACCGCCTCGTCGGCCGCCGCCTCGTGCGCCGCGAGGCCGATCCGGGTGACGGACGCAGCATCCTCGTGACGCTCACGGAGGAAGGCCGCACACGCGTGGATGCCGCCATCACCCGCCTGGTCGACGCCGAGGCCGAGCTGCTCGCGGTGCTCTCCCGGGGCGACCGCGAGCGCCTCGCGGGACTGCTGCGCAAGCTCAGCCTCGAGTTCGACGCCTGACGCCGGACCGGGTACCGGTCGTCGGACCGCTGGGGCTGGTGTGTCCTTCTGAGCCCCACGGCACGACACCGGCACCACGCATCCGACCACCGGCACGGCAGCCGGGCCGCGGCGGGCTCAGTCGAGGAGTTCGGACAGCTCGAACCAGCGCAGCTCGAGCTCGTCGCGCTCGGTCTCCATCGCGCCGATCGCCTGCATCCGCTCGGAGAGCCCGGAGAAGTCGGCCTGGTCGTGGTCGGCGAGTGCGGTGCGGGCGGCGTCGATCTGCGCGGTGAGCTTCTGGACGCGTCGCTCGGCCGCCGCGAGCTCCTTCTGGGCCGCGCGCAGCTCGGCACCGGCGAGCTTCGGGACCGCGGCCGCGCCGCCCTGCCCGGGCCGGGGCAGACCGCCGGAGCGCTCGAGCTCGCGGAGCCGCAGATACTCGTCGATGCCGCCGGGGAGGTGCCGGAGGTGGCCGCCGAGCACGGCGTACTGCTGATCGGTGACCCGCTCGAGGAAGTAGCGGTCGTGGCTGACGACCAAGAGCGTGCCGGCCCACGTGTCGAGGAGGTCCTCGATGGCGGCGAGCATGTCGGTGTCGAGATCGTTGGTGGGCTCGTCGAGGATCAGCACGTTCGGCTGGTCGAGGAGGATGAGCAGCAGCTGCAGACGCCGCTGCTGACCGCCGGAGAGGTCTTTGACCGGCGTCGAGAGCTGCGCGGAGGAGAACCCCATGCGCTCCAGCAACTGCCCGGGGGTGAGGTCGGCGGCTTTGGACCCCGTGCCGATCGTGTAGCTCGTGCGGAGACCCGAGATCACCGTGCGGACGGGTGAGGCGAGATGCTCCTCCAGCTCGTCCATCCGCTGGGTGAGGGTGGCGACCTTGACCGTCGAGCCGCGCTTGACCTTTCCGCTCGTCGGCTGGACGGTGCCGGCGATGAGGCCGAGGAGGGTCGACTTGCCCGCGCCGTTGACCCCGAGGATGCCGGTGCGCTCCCCCGGCGCGACGAGCCAGGTCACGTCACGCAGGACCTCGCGGCCGTCGTAGGAGACGCCGACATCGAGCAGGTCGACGACGTCCTTGCCCAGACGCGTGATGGCGAGCGACTGCAACTGCACGGGATCGCGGATCTCGGGGACGTCGGCGATGAGCGCGTTCGCGGCGTCGATGCGGAACTTCGGCTTCGCGGTGCGCGCCGGCGCTCCCCGACGCAGCCAGGCGAGCTCCTTCGTGGCGAGGTTCTTGCGCCGCTGCTCGATGACGGCGGACTGCCGGTCGCGTTCGACGCGCTGCAGGATGTAGGCCGCGTAGCCGCCGTCGAACGGCTCGACGATGCGGTCGTGCACCTCCCACGTGCGCGTGCAGATCTCGTCGAGGAACCAGCGGTCGTGAGTGACGACCAGCAGTGCCCCCGAGCTCGCCGCCCAGCGGCGCTTCAGGTGCGCGGCGAGCCACGCGACGGCCTCGACGTCGAGATGGTTGGTCGGCTCGTCGAGCGCGAGCACATCCCAGTCGCCGACGAGCAGGCGCGCGAGCGCCACACGCCGGCGCTGCCCGCCGGAGAGCCCTGCGACGGGACCGTCCCAGTCGAGATCGCCGACGAGTCCCGAGATGACGTCGCGGATGCCGGCATCCCCCGCCCATTCGTACTCGAGCCGGTCGCCGACCACGCTCTGCGCGATCGTGAGGGCGTCGTCGAGCGTGTCGCCCTGGTCGAGCACGCCGACCCGCACGCCGCCGCGGACGGTGACGCGGCCGGAGTCCGGTTCGAGGCGGCCGGCGAGCATGGCCATGAGGCTCGACTTGCCGTCGCCGTTGCGCCCGACGATGCCGATGCGGTCACCCTCGTCGACGCCGAGCGAGACGCCGTCGAAGACGACCTTGGTGGGGAATTCGAGGTGGAGGCCTTCGGCCCCGAGAAGATGTGCCATGTCCTGTCCAGGGTAGGCGCTCCGCCCGGGACCGGATGCCGGGGTGGGTGGCGGTGGATGCCGCCGCTCAGTACCAGAAGCTCAGTCGTGGTGCCGCGGGGGTCGCGAACACGCGCGCGGCGCGCTCCGGGTCGTCGGTCTTCAGGCGTCCGGCTTTCGCGAGCGTCACGGGCGAGACCCCGCCGAGCAGCATCGCCGAGAGCTCGGTGACCCCGAGCCGCACGAGCGGTTCGCCCACGGGCGCGTCGGCCACCGGATCGACGGCTGCCACGCCCGCCGCGTCGACGGTCAGCACGAACGTGCCCCCGGCGATGCCGAGCGGGTCGTCGACCTCGAGCACGAGCGTGTCGGCCGCGGCGTAGCGGCGCGCTTCCAACGCCGTCGGGACGTCGAGCACCCGCAGATAGTGGTGGTCGCGCACGGTGATCTTCGCCGCGCGCTGATCGGCGAGCATCCACCATAGCGGCTCGTCGACGGCTAGTTCGGAGGCGTGGATCGTGGCGATGAGTCCATCGACAG
>JACEFY010000296.1 GCA_016807485.1 Stenotrophomonas maltophilia
CTGCGGCGTCCGGGGCACGACGACATCGACCTGACGGCCGGGGCGGACGGGTGGTGGCACGCATCCGTCACGCTCGCCGCGGGGGACGAGTACGGATTCGTCCTCGGCGAGGGCGACCGCGTGCTCCCCGACCCGCGGTCGCGTCGCCAGCCCCACGGTGTGCACGGGCTGTCGGCCGTCGACGACCCCGCCGCCTTCGCCTGGACCGACGGCGACTGGACCGGGCGCCAGCTGGCCGGCGGCATCGTCTACGAGCTCCACATCGGCACGTTCACGCCCGAAGGCACCCTCGACGCGGCGATCGCGCGCCTGGACCACCTCCGCGATCTCGGCGTGACCCACGTCGAGCTCCTGCCGGTCAACGGGTTCAACGGCACGCACAACTGGGGCTACGACGGGGTGCTCTGGTACACGGTGCACGAGGCCTACGGTGGTCCGGAGGCCTATCGCCGGTTCGTGGATGCCGCGCACGGCGCCGGCCTCGCCGTCATCCAGGACGTCGTCTACAACCACCTCGGGCCCTCCGGCAACTACCTGCCCGAGTACGGGCCGTACCAGCGCGACGCGCACGGGACCACCTGGGGCGCGAGCCTCGATCTCGACGAACCCGCCGTGCGGGACTACATCCGCGACAACGCGCGCATGTGGCTGAGCGACTTCCACCTCGACGGGCTGCGCCTGGATGCCGTCCACGCGCTGCACGAGTCGGGCGAGCAGCCCGTGCACATCCTCCGGGAGCTCGCGGAGGATGCCGATGCGCTCAGTGCGCACCTCGGGCGACCGCTCGAGCTCATCGCCGAGAGCGACCTCAACGATCCGGTCATGATCCTGCCGCGGGAGGCGGGCGGGCACGGCCTCGCCGCCCAGTGGGTCGACGACTGGCACCATGCCGTGCACGTCGCCGTCACCGGCGAGACCGACGGCTACTACGCCGACTTCGCCGCTCTCGACGCGGTGCCGAAGACGTGGACGGGCGGATTCTTCCACGACGGCACGCTGTCGACGTTCCGCGGGCGCGACCACGGCATCCCGATTCCGCCGGAGAGCCCGTCGTGGCGACTGGTGACCTTCGCGCAGGACCACGACCAGATCGGCAACCGGGCCGCCGGCGATCGCCTGAGTGCCACGCTCTCCCCGGCGCGCCTCGCCGTCACCGCCGTGCTCACGCTGACCGCCCCCGGAACCCCGATGCTCTTCATGGGGGAGGAATGGGGCGCCTCGAGCCCCTGGCAGTTCTTCACGTCGCATCCCGAGCCGGAGCTCGCCGCCGCGACCGCCGCGGGACGTCGCCGCGAGTTCGCCGACATGGGGTGGGATGAATCGGTCGTGCCCGATCCGAACGACCCGGCGACCTTCCTCCGGTCGAAGCTCGACTGGACCGAGGTCGACGCGCCCCCGCACGCCGCGCTCCTCGACCTCTATCGGCGCCTCGCCCGCCTGCGGCGCGCCCACCCGGAGCTCACCGATCCGCGAGCGGAGAGCCGTGGCGCGACGGCCGCCGAGGCCATCGACGGCCGGGTCTACGAGCTCGAGCGGGGAGCGGCGCGGGTGCTCGTGAACCTCTCCGCGGCGCCGTGGCACGTGCCGCTCCGCGCCGGCGAGGCCGTGTGGCTCGCGACGGAGACACCGGAGATCGTGGCGCCCGCGACCCTCGTGATCGCCCCCGACACGGCGGTCATCGCCGGGCCGGAGCACGCGGCCGTGTAACGCGATGTATCAGGAGGGTCTGGTCGGACTCCTCCTGGTATGGCCACAATGGGGGTTATGACCGCCGCCGACCCGCCGCACGTGCGCGGGGAGTCCGGCGACGCCGCGCGAGCGAGCGCCGCGCCGTCGATCTGGCAGCGCGCGTCGGCCGCGTTCGCGCGGTGGCGGCGCGGCGATGCCCGGGCGATGGACGACCTCGTGCGCACGATGACGCCCGTGCTGTGGCACGTCGTGCGCTCGTACGGACTCGAGCGCACCCTCGCCGAAGACGTCGTGCAGTCGACGTGGATGGCGCTGCTGCGCGGGCACGACCGGATCGCGGACGAGGCGGCGGTCGCCGGGTGGCTGACCACGTGCGCCCGCCGCGAAGCCTGGCGCACCGCCAAGGCGCAGCAGCGCGTGCGGCCCACCGACGACGAGGAGCTCGAGACCCGGCTGCCGGTCACGGAGTCGGCCGAGGAGCGCGCCCAGGCCGCAGACGTCGACCACCGGCTGTGGCGCGCCGTCGCCACCCTCGACGAGCGATGCCGGAGACTGCTGCGCATCGTCGCGTTCGAGGAGCGTCCCGACTACGCGCGGATCGCGCAAGACCTCGCGATGCCCATCGGCTCGATCGGCCCGACCCGTCAGCGGTGCCTCGGCAAGCTCCGGGCGCTGCTCGGCCCCCACGACGCGAACGGAGAGTCCGATGCCCGTTGACGACGCCGCGCTGCTGCGCGCCCTGCGCGAGACCTGGGAGACGGTCGATCCGGCGCCGGTCGACCTCATCGACCGGATGATCGCCGTCGTCGCGACCGCCGACCTCTCCGCCGAGTACGCCCTCCTGACCCTCGTGGTCGATTCCGGCGCCCCGGCGGTGCGCGGTGAGAGCGATGCGCTCACGTTGCAGTTCACCGACGGGACCGCCAGCGTGCTGGTGCACGTCGTGACCGACGAGAGCGGGCTGCGTCGCCTCGACGGCTGGGTCGACGCGCCCGCGACGCTCGTCGTGCTCGTCCAGCAGGATGCCGAGTGGTCGACGACGCCCGAGGGGGGACGGTTCTCGTTCGAGGGCATCCCCGCCGGCATGTGCCACCTGCGCGTGCACCTCGACCGCACACCCGAGCCCGGCGTCTCCGCCGAGCTGCGCACGCCGCGCTTCGATCTGTGACCGGCCACCGATGAGGGGATGACCCATGCCAGAAGACACGCAGGGCGCGCGATCGCCGCAGCCGAAAGGCTGGTCGTGGCGCGATCGCGCCCGCGGATCGGTCATCTCCGCCGCGACGCTCGACCCCGGCTCCGAACCGCTCGACGGCATCGAGGCGTTCCAGACGGCATATGTGCCGCACCGGCTGCTCATCAGCCTCCCGCCGGGCGACGACGACCTCGAGCGCGAGGACGGGCCCTACGCCCGGGTGCGGACGGCCGCCCGCGCGTTCGGGTGGGATGCGGTGCTGCGCCGGGTCGACGGGAGCGAGCTGGGCGAGCGGGAGGTTCCCGCCGAGCGGGTGCCGGGCGCTCCCCGGACCCTCCGGGTGGAGCTCGTCGCACCCGACGAGACGGCCCGGCGGGTTTCGCCGGC
>JACEFY010000297.1 GCA_016807485.1 Stenotrophomonas maltophilia
CGGAGGCCGGGGCGCCGTCGCCGATGCCGAGCCGCACCGCCCACCCGACCGGAGTGCCGAGACCGGCGCCTGCGCGGAGGTCGAGCGCCACGTCGGCGAGCCGCGCCGCGCCCGCTCCGAGCAGGCGGATGCCGGGCCGCGCGCCGGAGAGCTGCTGCGCGACGAGCGTGTCGACGGCGCCGCGGGCGAGCTCCGCGACCACGCGGATGAGACCCCCGCCGCCCAGCAGTGCGCTCGCGTACGCGCCTCCCCGGCCGCGCAGGCTGACCGTCACCTCCTCGGGCACGGGGCCGCGGAACGCGATGACCTCGCGCCCGGGTCGATCTTCGTCACCGTGGATGAACGCGACGTCGGGCATGGCCCCCGGCGTCAGGAGATCTCCGATCGAGACGCCGCCGCGATCGATCTCGGCCTCGATGCGGTCGGCGCGTGCGCTCGAGAGCAGCGAGACCGAGCCCCATGACGCCTTGGCGGCATCCGCCCCCGGAACCGTCTGCAGTGCCGTCGCGAAGCCGATCGCCGCCGTCGGAAGGTCGAGCCCCACGGCGCCGTTGTCCGCGAAGAGCGCGGCCGCCGAGACGAGGCGGGTCTGATCGCGCAGTCCCGTCGCGAGCACAGACGCCTCAGCATCCGGTTCGACCGGCATCTCGTCGGGCGCCACCGCCCGCTCGACGATGCCCGCGCGCACCGCGCCGTCGAGGACCTCGCTCTGCAGGCGCAGGTCGTCGACGAGGCGGCGGCGCTGGTCGCCCAGCAGCTTGCGGCCGCCCGCTTCGACCTGGCCGATCGCGGCGCCATCACTCGTGAGGATGCCGCCGACGAGGCACGCGAGGGCCGTCGCGCTGTCCCACCCGGGGGTGCGCAGTGGGCTCGCGTACGCGCTCTCCGGAATCTCGAACAGGTAGCGCTTGCCGAGGGAGCCCGCCGAAAAGGCCGGCGCCATGAACTCGGGGTAGCTTCCCGACGGTTCGATGCGGAACGATCCGTCGGCGCCGATGACCACCATCGAGGCGTCGTCGTTCTCCCGACCGGGTGCGTAGGGGAAGTTGGAGTCGGCGATGTAGATGCGCCGCGTGCCGTCGGGCAGCTCCTCGCAGCGGTGCGCGAGCACGGCATGGCCCACGCCTTCGTCCTTGCCGTCGTCGTAGCCGCGGATCGAGAGGACGATGGGCGACCCGGCGTCGGTGACGGCCTTGACCCGCACCCACACCCGGCGCGGGTCGCAGTAGTCGGCGTCGAGCTTCGCCGCGATCTTGTAGAGCGTGACGCTGGCCGCCTTCTGGCTGCCCTGTCCGCGGTTGATGAGGCGCCAGTTCGCGTCGTCGACCTGGTCGCTCGACTGCTGCGACAGCGGCTGCGGCACGCCGCCCCGACGCTGGAAGGCATCCAGAGCCGACACCGAGAACCCGAAGCAGTTGCCGCCGTCGGCGACGTCCTCGTACTGCGAGTCGTAGTACCAGGAGTCGACCGGGTCGGTGAGGTAGTTCACATCCTCGCCGTCGATGTCGATGAACGTCTGCTTGTACATCGCCCAGGGCAGGTGGTCGCGGCCCTTGTTGGCGAACCGCCAGAAGTGACGCTTCCGCATGAGGCCGAGCTCGCTCGGCACCTCGGGGGCGATGGTGTAGTCGAAGGTGACGTCACCGGCATCCGCGTTGGACGAATCGTTGCCCGTCGACGGCTCACCGAGGTGCGCGCCCGACGCCGTGGCATAGCCCCAGAGGTCGTCGCCGAGCGTATAGGTGACATCCCGCTCTGCGAGCCGGTCGTTCCCCGAGATCTCATCCCAGTCGATCGCCTCGATGCGGATGCGCACGGTCGTCGCCGGGCCGACGGTGAAGGGCGCCGTCTGCCAGTCGGCGAAGTCCATCGCCGCCCCGCCGTGCCCGCTCTCCTTGTGCAGCACCTCGACCCCGTCGACCCAGACCCACGCCTTCACGATGAGCTCGGCGGTGGTGTCTTCGCGCGGGAAGATGCCACTGAGCTCGAACCCGTCGTCGACGTTGCCGGTCGCGACCCGGGCGATCCGCACGCTCAGCTGATCGAAGCAGCCGAGGTCGGCCGTCCACAGCAGCACGCCGCGCTCGAAGGTCTGCCAGCGGTACTCGACGCCGGCGCGGGTCGTCTTCTGCATCTCGGCGGTCGGCAGGCCGTAGTGGGCGATGCCGCCGGCCGCGTTCCACGCGACGAGGAAGTCACCCCAGAGCTTCACCGCGCCCGTCTCCGGGGTCCAGAAGATGACCCCGCGCTCGAACGTCGACATGCGGGCGGCGTCGTAGCCGTCGACCTCGAGCTCGTCGCTCGTCGGGAAGCCGAACGCGCGGTCGGTGCCGTCGGGGTGGAAGTAGCGGGCCAGGATCGCGCCGTGCACTTCGTGCGCGCCGGTCCCGGCCGACCAGTAGATGCGGCCGCCGCCGAAGTCGGCGTACGCGCCGCCGGCCATCGCGATCTGGCTGACCTGCGGGGCGCCCAGGAACCCCTTCGTGCCGCCCAGCAGCAGCCAGTGCGCGAGGATCTCGTCGTACAGTTCGATCGCCGCGTTCGCGGTCACGATGACGATGCCGTGCTGGAACAGCTGTGCGCGGGGGCCGATGAGGATGTAGCCGAGATCGCCGACCGCCACCGAGATCGGCACGCCGAGGCGCTCGCTCGTCTCCAGCAGTCCGCCGAACGCGTCGCCCGCGTCGCGCACCGGGCGCGTCTCTGCGACGGTGTCGGGGCGGAGGGCCGTGATGGCGGCGGAGACGGCGTCGTTGCGCAGGAAGGTCCCGGGAAGCGCGACGGATGCCTCGACCGCGCCGATCGTCCCGCGCTCGAGCGCGACGCCGATCGCCCCCTCGAACGACCGGGTCTGCCGCACCTGCGCGAGGTTCCGGAGCGGTGCCAGCACCGGGCCCGCGTCGAGCCTGCGCGTGGCGCCGGCCACGCCTCCGGGGGCGTCCTCCACGATGCGGAGCACGCGCTCGCCCAGTGCGTGGACCGTCTGGTGCGGGTCGGTGGTCGGTTCGACCAGCCGGCGGACGGCGGCATCCGAGACCCTCACCACCTTGGTCTGCGCCGTGAGGACGCCGTGCCGCTGCAGGACGTCCCAGCCCCTCAGGCCGCTCGCGCCGCGCGCCTTCACTCGGAAGCGGTCGAGGAGGTCGTTCACCCCGGTTTCGGCCGAGAGCGGAAGGCCGAGACGACCGAGCGCGCCGCCGCGGGCGGTGTAGACGGCGCCGATGCGCTCGTGCACGAGGTGCGCCCCGGTGAGGGCCGACCAGTAGGCCG
>JACEFY010000298.1 GCA_016807485.1 Stenotrophomonas maltophilia
TGCTGCGGGTCGACCTGTCGACCTTCCCCGCGCGCGCCGAGCTCTGGGCCGCGCTCGTCGCGACCGCCTGATCGGGGCCGCAGCCGCTCAGGACACCGGGGAGTGCGCGTCCAGGAACTCGTACAGATCGGTCGTGTCCACACCCGGGAACGCCCCGGTCGGCAGGGTGGCCAGGAGCGTCCGCGGCGTCCGCACGTTCGGCCAGGCCTGGTCGCGCCAGGCGGCTTCGAGCCCCTCGGGTGCGCGCCGGCAGCAGACGTCGACGGAGTGCCGCGAGATGCCGCGGTGGGGCGTCTCGCGGCCGATGAACCACTTCGTGTCGTCGAATCTCACGCCGACGCTCACGGAGTGGGCGCCCTCGCTCGAAGCCTCCACGCGGGCCGTGCACCAGTAGGTCCCGTTGCCCGTGTCGGTGTACTGGTAGTACGGGTTGAACTTGTCGGGCACGTCGAAGACCGTCCGGCTCGTCCACCGACGGCAGCACATCTGCCCCTCGATGGAGCCCAGCCGATCGGCCGGGAAGTTCACGTCGTCGTTCTCGTACGCCTTCGTGATCGTGCCCGACTCGTGCACCTTGAGGAAATGGACGCGGATGTCGAGGTGCTGCGTGGCGAGATTCGTGAACCGGTGGGCCGCCGTCTCGTACGAGACCGAGTAGGCGTCGCGGAGGTCTTCGATCGAGATCGCACGCCGGGCCTTCGCGTCGCGGAGGAACGGCACGGCGTGCGCTTCGGGGATCAGCAGCGCGCCGGTGAGGTAGTTCGTCTCGACGCGCTGACGCAGGAACTCCGCATACGAGCGCGGTTCGCTGTGGCCGAGGATGCGGCTGGCGAGCGCCTGCAGCACGGCCGTGCGGGAATCGCCCTTGGCCGGAACCGTGCTCGAGAGGTACAGCCGGCCGTTCTTCAGGTCGGCGACGCTGCGGGTCGACTGCGGCAGGTCGGCGACGTAGTGCAGCGAGAAGCCCAGATGCGCGGCGATGTCCGATGCGGTGCGCTGCGTGAGCGGGCCGCCCGGGTGGTCGACGGCGTCGAGGATCGCGCGGGCATGGTCTTCGAGCTCGGCGAAGTGGTTGTCCTGCCGGCGCATGAGATGGCGGAGGTCGACGTTGGCCCGCCGCGCCTCCTCCGGCGTCGCCGAGCGCTCGTCGGTGAGCCGCTCGATCTCGGCCTGCAGCGTCAGCATGGCCTCCAGCGCCTCGTCGGGCACCGCCTTGCCGATGCGGAAGGGCGCGATGCCGAGCGCCTGGAAGGTGGGCCCCTTCATCGCACGCTCGAGCGCGATCTCGCGCGTCGCGCGCGGGTCGAGCGGCTGCGCCTCCAGCAGCTGGTCGATCGTCGTTCCGAGCGCCCGGGCGATGGCGTGCAGGAGCGTGAGCTTCGGCTCGCGCTTGCCGGTCTCGATCATCGAGAGCTGGCTGGGCGCCCGGTCGACGGATGCCGCCAGCTCGTCGAGCGTCATCGCCTGCGCGGTGCGCAGCTGGCGGACGCGGCGTCCGATCGTGAGGGCGTCGGCGACCTGATCGGAGCGGACTTCATCGTTCGTCATGACCGGGAGTGTGTCACGAAACGTGAAGATCGGCAAAACTTCACAGCCGTTTTGGTCGTAGCACCGGCGAACTTCCGTTGAGAGTGGATGCCACAGGCCGCAAGGTCGACGACACCGCCACCCATCAACGCAGAAGGACAGGGCCATGACTCCCACCGCCACCGGCACCGCGCCCATCACGATCACGGGCACGATGCGCCCCCGCTACGACGAGATCCTGACTCCCGACGCCCTCGCCTTCGTCGCCGAGCTCCACGCCCGCTTCGCCGGACGTCGCCACGACCGCCTGGCCGACCGCATGCGTCGCCGGTTCGAGATCGGCAACGGCCACGACCCGCAGTTCCGCGACGACACCGCGCACATCCGGGAGGACGCGCACTGGCGCGTCGCCGGCCCCGGCCCCGGGCTCGAAGACCGCCGCGTCGAGATCACCGGGCCGACCGACCCGAAGATGACCATCAACGCGCTGAACTCCGGCGCCAAGGTCTGGCTCGCCGACCAGGAGGACGCGACCAGCCCGACATGGCGCAACGTGATCGAAGGTCAGCTGTCGCTGCGCGACGCCATCCGCGGCGAGCTGCGCTTCACGAGCGCGGAGGGCAAGGCCTACGAGGTCACCGCTGAGCGCACGCCCACGATCGTGATGTGTTCGCGCGGTTGGCACCTCACCGAGAAGCACCTCACCCTGACCGACCGCTCCGGTCGGGAGCTGGCGGCATCCGGATCGCTGGTCGACTTCGGGCTGTACTTCTTCCACAACGCGCAGCGCCTCATCGACAACGGCGTCGGCCCGTACTTCTACCTGCCGAAGATCGAGTCGGCCGAAGAGGCCAAGCTCTGGGACGACGTCTTCACCTTCAGCGAGGACTACATCGGCATCGCGCACGGCACGATCCGCGCGACCGTGCTGATCGAGACGCTGCCGGCGGCGTTCGAAATGGAGGAGATCCTCTTCGAACTGCGCGACCACGCCGCCGGCCTCAACGCCGGCCGGTGGGACTACATCTTCTCGATGATCAAGAACTACCGCGGCCGCGGTGCTCGCTTCGTGCTCCCCGACCGCAGCCAGGTCACCATGACCGTGCCGTTCATGCGGGCCTACACCGATCTGCTGGTGCAGACGTGCCACAAGCGCGGCGCCTTCGCGATCGGCGGCATGAGCGCCTTCATCCCCAACCGGCGCGACCCCGAGGTCACGGCGCAGGCGTTCGAGAAGGTCGCCGCCGACAAGAAGCGCGAAGCCGGCGACGGCTTCGACGGCACGTGGGTGGCCCACCCCGACCTCATCCCGGTCGCGCAGGCCGAGTTCGACGCCGTGCTCGGCGACCGCCCCAACCAGGTCGACCGGCAGCGACCCGAGGTGGACGTCCGCGCGTCGCAGCTCATCGACGTGCACATCGGGCTGCCCATCTCGACCGAGGGCGTCTACGGCAACGTGTCGGTCGCGATCCGCTACATCGAGGCGTGGCTGCGCGGTCTCGGCGCGGTCGCGATCGACAACCTGATGGAGGATGCCGCGACCGCGGAGATCTCGCGCTCGCAGGTGTGGCAATGGATCCATCAGGACCGCTCGACCGCCGACGGCACGAAGATCACCCGCGAGTACATCGAGGGGCTGATCGGCCGTGTCCTGGGCGAGGTCACCCGGTCGGAGGGCGACCGGTTCGACGACGCCGCGGAGATCTTCCGCGAAGTGGCGCTCGGCGACGACTTCCCCA
>JACEFY010000299.1 GCA_016807485.1 Stenotrophomonas maltophilia
CGGCCGCGGCCTGCGCCTTCTCGAGGTCGAGGTCGGCGACCACGACGCACGCCCCTTCGGCGGCGAGCCGCACGGCGATCGCTTTGCCGATGCCGGATGCCGCGCCGGTGACGAACGCGATGCGGCCCTGGTGGGTCTTCGGCTTCGGCATGCGCTGCAGCTTGGCCTCTTCGAGCGCCCAGTATTCGATGCGGAACTTCTCGGCGTCGGAGATCGGCGCGTAGGTCGACAGCGCCTCGGCACCGCGCATGACGCCGATCGCGTTGACGTAGAACTCGCCGGCGACGCGCGCGGTCTGCTTGTTCGCGCCGTAGCTGAACATGCCGACGCCCGGCACGAGCACGATGAGCGGATCGGCGCCGCGGATCGCGGGGCTCGAGCCATCCGCGTGCGCGTCGTAGTAGGCCTGGTAGTCGGCCCGATACTCGGCGTGCAGCGCGTGCAGTCGGGCGATGACCTCGTCGACCGGGGCGGATGCCGGCAGGTCGACGATCAGCGGCTTGACCTTGGTGCGGAGGAAGTGGTCGGGGCAGCTCGTGCCGAGCGCGGCGAGGGCGGGTGCCTTCTCGGACGCCAGGAAGTCGAGCACCGCGGCGGAATCGGTGTAGTGCCCGATCATCGGCTTGTCGGTCGAGGCGAGGCCGCGGATCGTCGGGGCGAGGGCGGCGGCGCGGGCGCGGCGCTCGGTCTCGGGCAGCGCCTCGAACCCCGGACGCACGGCGCCGAACGGTTCGGGTGCGCCGTGCGCGGCGATGTACGCGGCGGCGGTGTCGATGATGTGCAGCGAGTTGCGCTCGGCCTCGTCGGACGTATCGCCCCACGCGGTGATCCCGTGCCCGCCGAGGATGCATCCGATCGCCTGGGGGTTCGCCGCCTTGATCGCGGCGATGTCGAGACCCAGCTGGAAGCCGGGACGTCGCCACGGCACCCACGCGACGGTGTCGCCGAAGATCGCACGGGTGAGCTCTTCACCGTCGGCGGCGGTCGCGATCGCGATGCCCGAGTCGGGATGCAGGTGGTCGACGTGCGCGGCGTCGACGAGCGCGTGCATGGCCGTGTCGATCGAGGGCGCAGCCCCGCCCTTGCCGTGCAGGCAGTAGTCGAACGCGGCGACCATCTCGTCTTCGCGGTCGACGCCGGGGTAGACGTCGACGAGCGAGCGCACGCGGTTGAGGCGGAGGACGGCGAGACCCTCGGGAGTCAGGGTGCCGAGGTCGCCCCCGGAGCCCTTGACCCAGAGGAGCTCCACCTCCCGGCCGGTGACCGGGTCGGTCTCGGCGCCTTTCGCCGACGTGTTGCCGCCGGCGTAGTTGGTGTTCTTCGGGTCGGCGCCGAGGCGATTGCTGCGCGCGATGAGCTCTGCTGCGGTGGGGTTCGTCATCTCAGGCACCCCATCCGGCCTGCGTGCCGCCGACGCGGTCGGCCTCGATGGTCGACTGATAGCCGGATGCCGCGAATGCCGCCATCGGGTCGGCCGGCAGGCCCCGGCTCTCGCGCCACTCGGCCAGCGCCGGGCGGACATCGGTGTAGAACGCATCCATGAACACGGCCTGCGCGCCGAGCACGTCGTTCGCCGTGCGCGCGGCGGCCAGGGCGTCGTGGTCGAGCAGCAGCGCGCGGGCGGTCATCTCCTGGACGTTCAGCACCGACCGAATCTGACCCGGGATCTTCGCTTCGACGTTGTGGCACTGGTCGAGCATGAAGGCCACGTCGGGGTTGTTCAGGCCGCCCCCGCGGATGACCTCGACGATGATGCGGAACAGCTGGAACGGGTCGGCCGCGCCCACGATGAGGTCGTCGTCGGCGTAGAAGCGCGAGTTGAAGTCGAACGAGCCGAGCTTGCCGAGGCGCAGCAGCTGCATGACGATGAACTCGATGTTCGTGCCCGGGGCATGGTGCCCGGTGTCGAGGCACACCAGCGCACGGTCGCCGAGGGTGGCCACCTGCGCGTAGGACGTCCCCCAGTCGGGAACGTCGGTGTGGTAGAACGACGGTTCGAAGAACTTGTACTCCAGCACCAGGCGCTGCGCGTCGCTCAGGCGCGCGTAGATCTGCTGCAGCGAGTCGTTCAGGCGGTCCTGGCGGGCGCGCATGTCCATCTGGCCGGGGTAGTTCGATCCCTCGGCGAGCCAGATCTTGAGGTCGCGCGAGCCCGTGGCATCCATCACGTCGATGCACTCGAGGTGGTGGTCGATCGCCTTGCGGCGGATGCGGTCGTCCTCGTGGGTGAGTGCGCCGAACTTGTAGTCCTCGTCCTGGAACGTGTTCGAGTTGATGGTGCCCAGCCGCACGCCCAGGTCTTCGGCGTGGCGGCGCAGTGCCGCGTAATCGTCGACCTTGTCCCACGGGATGTGCAGCGCGACCGACGGTGCGAGACCCGTCACGCGGTTGACCTCGGCGGCGTCGGCGACCTTCTCGTAGACGTCGCGGGGGGTTCCCTCGGTCGTCCACACGCGGAAGCGCGTGCCGGAGTTGCCGAAGGCCCAGCTGGGCAGTTCGATGCCCTGCTGGGCGAGGGTGGACTGGATCTCGGGCGACAGCGTCGTCATGATGCGGAGCTTTCTGTGAGCTGGTCGTGCAGGTGGAACACTTCGGTGAGGGGGGTGGCGGCCTGGTCGGGTCTGCCGTCGAGGCCGACGAAGAACGGGGCCATGGATGCCTCCCAGCGCGCGGCGACGGGGGACGCGGCGAGGTAGCGCTGGGCGGCGTCGTCGTCGTCGGTCTCGTAGTACCCGAAGAGGCGGCCACCCGTGCCGAGGAAGAGCGAGTAGTTGCGCCGGCCGGATGCCGCGATCTCGGCCAGCATCTCGGGCCACACCGGGCTGTGGCGGGCGATGTACTCGTCGAGGCGGTCGGGGGCGACCTGCAATTCGAACGCGACGCGGGGCATGTCACTCCAATGTGGCTCGCGCGGGCGGAAACTGAAACGATCCAGATCTGAATCGTTTCAAACACTAGTGTGGAACCAGGATTCCGTCAAGGGCAGCGCAGCAGAGTCGGTGAGTGGACAGTGTCAGTGAGCATCAAAGACGTCGCGGCGACGGCCGGCGTCTCGGTCGGCACCGTTTCGAACGTGCTCAACCGCCGCGACAAGGTGGCCCCGGCCACCGTCGAGCGGGTGCAGGCGGCCATCGACGAACTCGGATTCGTGCGCAACGACGCCGCCCGCCAGCTGCGCGCGGGACGCAGCCGCAGCATCGGGCTCGTCGTGCTCGACAGTGCCAACCCGTTCTTCGCCGAGGTCGCCCGCGGGGCGGAAG
>JACEFY010000003.1 GCA_016807485.1 Stenotrophomonas maltophilia
GAGAGGTCGTCTGCCACGATCGTGGCGCTCAGCACTCCCGCGGCCGGCATTCCGGTGCGCGGGTCAAGGATGTGCGCGCCGCGTTCGGCGGTGCCCGAGGTCGCGACGGCGCCGCTGTCGAGGGCGAGCACCGCCAGCATCCGGCCGGCATCCTGCGGGTCGGCGATGCCGACGCGCCACACCCAGTCCGAGTCGGGATGCCGGAGCAGCCGCATGTCGCCGCCGACGTTGATGCCCACCGCGACGATGCCCGGCATCCGCACGAGGGGTTCGAGGTGCCGCGCCGTCACGTCGTCGACCGCCCACCCCTTGACGTACCCGGTCGGGTCGAACCAGCCCTCCCGCTCCGCGTCGAAGAGCCCTCCCGTCGCCTCGCGGGCCGCGTGGCATCGTTCGCGCACCTCCGCGACGCGGGGGTCGAGCTCGTCGATCGTCACCTCCCCTCGACGCAGGCGCGAGATGTCGGAATCGTCGCGATAGGTCGAGAAGACCCGTTCGTGGGACCGCATCCCCGCCATCGCGCGGACGATGGCCTCGCCGACCGCCGGCGAGGTCGCGGCGGATCCGTGTACGTGGATGCTGGCGACCGTCCCCATGACGGGCTCGACGAACGAGCGCGGCGCGCTCATGCGCGGGCCTGGTCGAGCGCGGACTGCAGCGACTGCACGTAGCCGCGGCTCGTGTAGGTGGCGCCGGAGACCATCTGCACGTCGGCGCTCTGGGCGGACGTCGTCTCGGCGATCAGCTGCGGCAGCGCCCGGTTGTTGATGCTGACGTCCTTGCCGTTCTCGTGCGGGTACTGCGGCACGGTCACGTCGACGATCGTCCCGCCCGACACGGTGATCTGCACCTGCACGTCGCCGTAGCGCGTCGAGGCGGCTGCACCGACGAAGGTGCCGTCGGAGAGCCGGGTCGACGTCGCCGCGGCCGCTCCGGAGCCCGCCGCATCCGTGGCCGACGAGGTCGGTGTCGGCGTGGATGTGCCGGAAGTCCCGGATGCCACGGGCGCGGGGGCGACCGAGGTGGTGTTCGCCGAGACGGCCGCGACGTCGCTGACGACGCTCTCACCGAGCGAGGTGCGGTAGCTGAAGAGCAGCACGAGTCCGCTGACGGTCGCGAGGATCGCGTAGAGGATGCGTTTCACGATGACTCCTCGTGCGCGAACGATTCGCTGTGGATGCGGTCGGCCGGCACGCCGGCGGCCCGGAGGTCGGTGCGGACGGAGGCCATCCAGGCGCCCGGTCCGCACAGGAACACGTCGGTGTCGTCGAGCCCTCCGGCGATGTGGCGGAGGAGCTCGGGGCCGGCCCACGCGGCGTGGGTGGCCGGCATCCACTCCGACACGCCGTGGCGGCGGGCGCCGTCGAGCGCTGCGGCGCGCAGCCCGCGCTCGGCGACGAGGCGCGAGATCTGCGGCATCCGCATCGCGGCGGCCGGGTCGTGCTCGCGCGTGATCAAGGTGGCCTCGCCCGGCGCATAGTGCTCAGCTTCGAGGATGCCGACGAGCGGCGCGACCCCCGCGCCCGCCCCGACCATGAGGAGGCGGCTGGCGCGGCGAGCCCCGCCGGTCATCGTGCCGTAGGGACCCTCGACGAGCACGCGGGTGCCCGGGCGGAGGGTCGCGAGTCGGCGCGTGCCGTCGCCGGCGAACGCCGCCGCGATCTCGAGCGCCCCCGTCGCCGGATCGGCGGCGAGCGAGAACGGGTGGCCGCGCGTCCAGCCCGGGCCGGCGCGGAAACGCCAGATGAAGAACTGCCCCGCCTCGGCGCGGATCGGCCGCCGCGCGGTCATCCGCACCGCGACGCCCCGACTGCCGTCGGCGTGCACCGACGCGACCCGCACGTCGTGGAACAGCGAACGCACGAGCGGCGTCGCGATCCGGAAGACGACGACGGATGCCGCGGCCACCACCCAGAGCGTCCACCAGTAGGCGGTCGAGACGGGGTCGCCGAGGAAGTCGCCGCCCGTCCACAGCATGTGCGGCACGGCGAGTCCGACGCCGACGTAGGCGTAGAGGTGGAGCAGATGCCACGACTCGTAGCGCATGCGCCGGCGCGCGCGGCGGATCGAGGAGACGACGACGGCCACGAGGGCGCCCGTTCCGGCGGTGGCCAGCAGCATGCCGGGATAGTTCCAGACGAAGTCCCACAGCTGGGCCCACCAGGCCACGCCCGCGTCGGCCGCATACCCCACGACGAGCAGCGCGATGTGTGCGGACATCAGCCAGAACGACCAGAAGCCGGTGAAGCGGTGCGCGCGCGTGATGGCGTCGCGTCCGAATCCACGCTCGAAGAGCGGTACGCGGGCCATGAGCAGCACCTGCAGCAACAGGAGGTTCGCGGCGATGAGGCCGGTGAGACGCCCCGCGCTCGTGAGGGCCGCGCCGGGGCCGCCGGCCATATCGGTCACGCCCCCGTGGACGACCCACAGCACCGCGACGACGAGCGAGGTCGTCCAGACGACCGCGATGGCGCCGGCCGTCCACGCCGCCGCCCGCCGTCTCGACGGACGCCGCGGGACGGCGGGGTAGCGCTCACGCGTAAGGGGAACGGCGGCTTCGAGGGTGCTCATGGGCCCAGCGTGGCGGGGCGGTCCCCAGATGACTCCAAGATTCGACCACGCATAGGCAACGCAGAGGAATCGCTCCGACGACGCTCAGACGAGCGCCTGTCCAGACCCGGCGGACCCGCCTGACCCGCCAGATCAGCCCACGGCGGTGCCGAAGAGCGTGCCCACGAGGAAGGTCGCCCCGAGGGCGAGCGCCCCGCCGATCGTGATGCGCACGATGGCCCGGAGTCGGTCGGCGCCGCCGATCCACGCGGCGACGTAGCCCGTGACGGCGAGGGCGACGATCACCGCGATGAAGGTGAACCAGATGCGCATCGGATGCGGGAGGAGCAGGATCGTCGCCATCGGCAGGAGAGCGCCCACCGTGAAGGCGACGGCCGAGGCCAGCGCGGCGTGCCACGGGCTCACGACATCGTCCTGGTCGATGTTGAGCTCCGCCGAGAGGTGGGCCGAGAGCGCATCGCGCGCCGTGAGCTCTTCGGCGACCTTCGTCGCGGTGTCTTCGGAGAGCCCCTGCGCGCGGTACAACCCGACGAGCTCGGCGAACTCCGCCTCCGGCTCTTCCTCGAGTTCGCGGCGCTCCTTCTCGATGAGCGCCTTCTCGGTGTCGCGTTGGCTCGACACCGACACATACTCGCCGAGGGCCATCGAGATCGCCCCGCCGACGAGGGCGGCCGAGCCCGCGAGCAGCACCGGCATCACCTCGGAGCTCGCTCCCGCGACACCCACGACGACGGCGGCCGTCGAGACGATGCCGTCGTTCGCGCCGAGCACGCCGGCCCGCAGCCAGTTGAGGCGCTGGGCGATGCCCGTCTGGTGCGGCTCGTCGACGTGCGTGCCCGCGGGTGTGGTCATGCCACCCCGGTAGGACTCCGGCGCCGGAACCGCCACGAAGGTGAGCCGAACCGAAGCATCCGGCATCCCCGCCTCGCCGGCCGTCGGACCCATAGGGTGGAGGAGGGAGGATGCGGTGGGGAGCACGACGAAGACGGCGGCGGCGCTGACGCGGCGCGACACGATCGCGGCCTACGGGACGATGCGGCCGGCGAGCGAGCACGATCTCGACGGACTGGTCCAGCTCGCGGCGACCGTCTGCGGGGTCACGAACGCGACGGTCAACATCATCGACGATCGCTGGCAGTACCAGGTCTCCACGACCGCCGAGGAGGCGGGCATGTGCGCGATCGACGACTCGATGTGCGCGGTCGTCCTGCCGGAAGCGCGACACGTCGTGGTGCCCGACGCCCGCCTCGACGAGCGCTTCGCCGCCAATCCCTTCGTCACGGGCGTGCTCGACGAGGTGCGCTTCTACGCGTCGAGCCCCCTCATCACGCCGGACGGTGTCGTCATCGGCACCCTGTGCGTCTTCGATCAGGAAGCGGGAGACCTCCGTCCGGAACAGAGCCATGCGCTCGATGTGCTGGCCGGCCAGGTCGTCGACGTGCTGGAGCTGCGCCGCCTCACCCGCGAGCTCGGACGCTCCAACGACGAGCTGTCGCAGTTCGCCGGCCAGATCAGCCACGATCTGCGCAATCCCCTCACCGCGCTCATCGGCCAGCTCGAGCTCGCCGTGGACGGACTCGCTCTCTCCAACGAGCCGATGGTCTCGCGCGCGCTGACCCACGCCGAGTCGGCGGCGGTGCGGATGGACGACATGGTCGCCGTGCTCCTGGCCTACGCGCGCATCGGCGGGGAGCTGCGTCGCATCGACGTCGACCTGGCCGCGACGGTCGACGCCGCCGTCGACGATCTCAGCGCCGCGATCGACGCGAGCGGCGCGACGGTCGCGGTCGACGCCGCGCTCACCGTCACCGGGGACCCGACGCTCCTCCGTGTGCTCTTCCAGAACCTCATCGCCAACTCGGTGAAGTTCTCACGCGCGGCCGGCACCCGACCGTTCATCGAGATCGCCGCGGCGGCGACCGCGGCCGGCTGGCGCATCACCGTCGACGACAACGGCCCCGGCGTGCCCGAGGAGAACCGCGAGCGGATGTTCGAGCTCATGGAGCGCGGCGACACCGGCGTCGTCCCGGGCCTCGGCCTCGGCCTCGCCACGTGCCGGCGCATCGCCCAGGCGCACGGCGGGCGCATCGGCCTGGAGGAGTCACCCCTCGGCGGGGCGCGCGTCTGGCTCTTCCTGCCGCGTCACCACGCGCCGGGCGAGTAGTCCTTCAGGAACACGCCGAAGAGGTCTTCGCCCGCTTCGCCGCGCACGATCGGGTCGTACACGCGGGCGGCGCCGTCGACGAGGTCGAGCGGTGCGTGGAAGCCCTCCTCCGCGAGGCGCACCTTGGTCGGGTGCGGCCGCTCGTCGGTGATCCAGCCGGTGTCGACGCTCGTCATGAGGATGCCGTCGGTCTCGAACATCTCGCGCGCGCTCGTGCGGGTGAGCATGTTGACGGCGGCCTTGGCCATGTTGGTGTGCGGATGCCCGGGACCCTTGTACCCGCGGTTGAAGACGCCTTCCATCGCGCTGACGTTGACGATGTAGGTGCGCGCCGCAGGGCTCGCCGCCATCGAGGCGCGGAGCTTCGAGATGAGCAGGAACGGCGCCGTCGTGTTCGCGAGCTGCACTTCGAGCATCTCGAGCGGATCGACCTCGTCGACGCTCTGCGTCCAGGAGTTCACGTCGTGGAGGTCGGGGATGAGTCCGCCCGCGTCGATCGCCGTGCCCGCCGCGAGCCGCTCGAGCGAGCTCGACCCGGCGGCCATCGCCTGCTCGGTCAGCTCGTCGGCGCGCGAGGCGGCCGCCGCCAGGATGGGGTGCGCCGTCACGGAACGCTCGAGGGCCTGCGGATGCTGGTCGTTCGTGTGCCCGAAGGTGACGAGCGCCGGCAGCGGCCCGTCGGGGAGCGGCGCCAGCTCAGCGTCGACCAGAGGCTGGTAGGCGCCCGGCGAGCGGCGCACGGTCTGCGTCGCGTTGTTGATGAGGATGTCGAGGGTTCCGCTGGCGGCGACGTCCTCGGCCAGCCCCAGCACCTGCGCCGGGTCGCGCAGGTCGATGCCGACGATCTTCAGCCGGTCGATCCACTCCCCGGAGTCGGGGAGGCTCGAGAAGCGCCGCACGGCGTCGCGCGGGAAGCGGGTGGTGATGGTCGTGTGCGCGCCGTCGCGCAGCAGGCGCAGCGCGATGTACATGCCGATCTTCGCGCGGCCCCCCGTGAGGAGCGCGCGCTTGCCGGTGAGGTCGGTGCGCGCGTCGCGCTTGCGGTGGCTCATCGCCGCGCAGTCGGGGCACAGCTGGTGGTAGAACGCGTCGACGAGCGTGTACGGCTGCTTGCAGATGTAGCAGGCGCGCGGCTTCAGGAGCGTGCCCGCGGTCGGGGCGGTCGTCGTCGTGGAGATCGGGATGCCGCGGGTCTCATCGTCGATGCGGTCCGGGGCGCCGGTCGCCGTCGCCGCGACGACGGCGCGGTCGGACTCGGCGACGAACGCGCGCGCCTGGCGGCGCCGCTCGACCTTGACGGCCTTGAACATACGGCCGGTGGCCTGGCGCACGGCGATGAAATCGGGGTGCTCCTGGTCGACGGCATCCAACTGCGCGAGCACGCGGAGGGTGGCTTCGAGGTCGGCGGGGTCGATGCCGCTCGGCGGCAGATCTGCGGGCGGGGTCGACTCGGGCACAGGAGATTCTCCCACGGGGTGGCTGTGCCGCTCCCACGGGGCGGCTGTGCCCCTGCCCGGGGATGCTAGCGTGCAGGCGTGTCCGCCGCCCGCATCCATGTCTCGGCCGCCGTCATCACCGATGCGGACGGGCGTCTCCTCCTCGTACGGAAGTCGGGGACGACGGCGTTCATGCAGCCCGGCGGCAAGCCCGAGCCGGGCGAGACGGCCGCCCAGACCCTGGCCCGCGAGCTCGACGAGGAGCTCGGTCTCCGGCTGGATGCCGCCGACTTCGCGCCGCTCGGGGAGTTCACCGCCGCGGCGGCGAACGAGCCGGGGCACCTGGTCGTCGCCCACGTCTTCACCGTCGACATCGGGCGGCAGCATCCCGTGGCGGCCGCCGAGATCGCCGAGCTCCGCTGGGTGTCGCGCGCCGACGCCGCGGCGCTCGAGGTGGCGCCCCTCGCCCGGGAGAACTTCCTCCCCGCCTGAACCTGGCGGCTTCGAGGGTCGGGGGTGGCCGCATCCTGACAGGGAAGCGAGATCACCTGCCCCGTCGACCCCCATCGGCGCGCGATGTGCGCGTGGCAGGGTGGGGGGCATGAAGCAGCGCACCATCGGACCTTTCACCGTCTCCGCCATCGGACTCGGCGCCATGCCGGTCTCCATGAACGGCGACGGCGTGCTCCCCGAGCGCGGCGACGCGATCGCGACCGTGCACGCCGCGCTCGACGCCGGCGTCACCTTCATCGACACCGCCGACATCTACGCCCCCTCATGGGACGAGATGGGCCACAACGAGCGCATCGCGCGTGACGCGCTCGCCTCGTGGGAGGGCGACGCGAGCGGCATCCTCGTGGCGACCAAGGGCGGCATCACCCGGAGCGCCGAGAAGGACTTCGGGCGCGACGGCTCGCTCGGCTACCTGCGCTCGGCGGTGGAACGCTCGCGCGAGAACCTCGACGTCGACGTCATCGACCTGTACCAGTACCACCGCCCCGACCGCTGGATGGTCTACGGCGAGATCATGGCGAACCTCAAGGCGCTGCAGGACGAGGGTCTCATCCGCGCCGTGGGGATCTCCAACGCCAACGTCGAGGAGATCGAGATCGCCCGTCAGGTGCTGGGCGAGGGCAACCTGGTGAGCGTGCAGAACGAGTTCTCGCCGCGGCATCCGGGGAGCTACGGCGAACTGACCTACTGCGACGAGCACGGCATCGCCTTCCTCCCGTGGAGCCCGCTGGGCGGCACCGGCGGAGGCGGCCGCTCGGTCGGCGAGCGGTTCGGCGCCTTCCGCGAGATCGGCGCGGACCATGGCGTCAGCCCGCAACAGGTCGTGCTGGCGTGGGAGCTCTCGCTCAGCCCGCAGGTCGTGCCGATCCCCGGCGCGCGTCGCCCCGAATCGATCGCCGACTCGGCGCAGGCCGCCGACCTCGTGCTGAGCGCCGAGGAGCTGGCGCGCTGCAGCGCCGCGGTCGGCATCGAAGTCTAGGCGGGCGAGCGGCCGGCGCGCCGATCGAGTGGGCGCAGGATGCTGCATCCGGGGCGGGATACCCGCAGCACGCGACCACTCGAGCCGGCGAGACCCCGGGCGGCTGGGTCAGCGGCGCGTGCCGGACGTGGCGGCGCGGCGGGATCGCGACCGCTGGCGCAGGAGCGTGATGATGAGGGGCGCGAAGCGCAGCAGGAGGCGGAACATGTGCGGGTTCCTTTCAGAGAGGTGCCGGACTCTCCGAGTCAACCACCCTCAGGGGTGAGCCGACACACCCCTGAGGGTGTCTCTCACCCGAGAGCGGTGCGGATGAGCCACTGCTGGTCGCGGTATCCGTCGTCCTGGATATCCGTGTGCTCGGCGACGTCGACCGTCTCGACCATCTGGTCGAGCGGGATCGGCGTGTCGAGCCGCCGGTACCGTCCGCTCGGGTCACTCTCCTCCCGCGCCATGCCCCGATCGTAGGCCGATTCGCCTCGTCCCGCGCGTCGGGTCCTCAGATGAGCGCCAGGAGCGCGGGTCCGAATACGACCGCCGCAGCCAGGGGAACGACCAGGAGACCCAGGACGGCGATGCCGATCGCGATGATGATCCCCATGATGGATGCCGCCGCAGCCCCGCCGGTCGACAGGCGCTCCCGCCACGGAACGCTCTGCACGGAGATGCGCTGTGCGGAGGTGCGCTGGGCAGAGAATCGGATGCTCGCGGTCGTCATGCTCCGACGCTACGAAGGGGCGGCACGCGGGCGCGTCCCCCGCGGGACTGACCCGAGTCGCCCGAGAGGATGACGTCCCGGCTCCATCATCGCGTGAGGATCGCACGGCACGCGTGCGTCCTGGCGGGCAGGTTCGCCGCGTCACGCGGTGGTCGAAGCTCGGCACCATCTGGCGCGGAAGCACTGCAGCGAGGGGTAGACGGCCATCCGCTCCGACATCCGAGCGACGACCTGCCCGATAGAACCGCAGGTCGGCCGTCCGATGACAGGTAGCCCCCGATTCACGCGTCGACCCGGGTCTCCAGCGACGCCGCGCTGCGCTCGCGGGGCCGCACGCCGACGACGATGAGGTGGATCGCGAACCAGAGCTCGAAGGCGAAGACGGGAGCCGCCGCTACCCCTGCCACCGTTCCGTTCAGGGGGATGAGGGCCCACAGCTGTGCGAGGTTGCTGGCGAGAACGACGACGCCGCCGACGAGCCCCAGCCCGGCCAACGGCCTCGATACGGCACGGGAGTCCCACAGCAGCCAGCCGAGAACGATCGTGTTGACGCTGATGACCAGCCCCTGCCCGACCAGGAAGGCCGCGGTGTGGAGGGCCGTCGCCGCACCGATCCACGAGTCGCTTGACGGTCCGAGCCACGCCATCGCGAGCATCGGCATGGTGCCCGCAAGGATGACCGCCGCCTCGACGGCACGCAGCATCCCGAACGTAGCCGCACGAGCGGGCCCCCGATCCCGCAACAGGAGCCACAGGAGCACACCTGTACCGAGGCATCCGATCGCGAGGACGAATTCGAGCATGACACCGCCGATCGTGGCGCCGGCGCCGTAGGCGATGACGGCGCCCACGGATGTCAAGTGGGTGACGAGATACAAGATTCCGGCGACGCGTGCGTGCTGGCGTGGACTGTGGTTCATTCGCGATCCCTCCCGAAGTATACGGCGTATGCCGACTCGTGGAGAGCCTAGGTGTACGGTGTATATATGTCAATTGCGACTCCGCGAACCCGCCTCGATCGGTCCCGGGTCGTCCAGGCTGCCACCGAGTTGGCCGACGAGCACGGACTGGATGCAGCGAGCATGCGCGGCGTCGCGGAGCGGCTGGGTGTGACCCCGATGGCGCTGTACAAACACGTCGACAGCCGATCCCAGCTGATCGACGAGATGTTGGATGCCCTCGTGGCAGGCATCTCGGTCTCGTCGCCGACCGCCGACTGGCGAGAGGCGGTGCGCGCGCGCGTGCTGTCCTCACGCTCCATCCTGCTCGCCCACCCGTGGATGCGCGACGCGATCGAGTCGCGGCCGCTCGCCACTGCGCAAACCCTGGCGCACATGGACGCACTCATGGCCGCGATGTTCGACGGCGGTCTCTCAGCTGATCTCGTGCACCACGCGATGCATGCGCTCAGCACCCGCATGTGGGGATTCACGCGCGACGCGCTGCCGACGCCGCAAGCACCGAGCGAACCCGCTGCGCGGGCCCAGGCGATGGCCGAATTCGCCCTGCGCTACCCGGCGATCATGCGCATGGCCACAACCTCCCCCCATTCCGCCGACGTGTGTAACGACGACGCCGAGTTCGTCTTCGCACTCGATCTCATCCTTGACGGCGTGCAACGACTTCACGACGCCGGTTGGCACTCGGTGCGGTGAATCCCCCCCCCCCCCCCCGCACCCGCCCGGACCCGACAGGAGCCGGGCGAGCCGACAAGATGCGCGCGTACGGATCTTGTCGGCTCGCACCGAACTATGCGGCTCGCGGCCGGGGGGCCGGGGTCAGGCGTTGGCGTCTTGGCGCTTCAGGCGCGAGGCGTTGCGGCCGCGCACGGTCGCGTCGAGCTCGACCTTGCGGATGCGGACGACCTCGGGGGTCACCTCGACGCATTCGTCGTCGCGGGCGAACTCGAGGCTCTCCTCGAGCGTCAGCAGGCGCGGCGGCGTCATCGACTCGAACGAGTCCGAGCTCGCGGCGCGCATGTTGGTGAGCTTCTTCTCGCGCGTGATGTTGACGTCCATGTCGTCGGCGCGGGAGTTCTCGCCGACGACCATGCCTTCGTAGACCTCCTGCGTCGGCTGCACGAAGAACGACATGCGCTCCTGCAGGCCGATGATCGCGAAGGGCGTCACGACACCCTGGCGGTCGGCGACGATCGAGCCGTTCTGGCGCGTCGTGATCTGCCCGGCCCAGGGCTCGTACCCGTGCGAGATGGCGTTGGCGATGCCGGTGCCGCGTGTGGTCGTGAGGAACTCGCTGCGGAAGCCGATGAGGCCGCGCGAGGGCACGATGAACTCCATGCGCACCCAGCCGGTGCCGTGGTTGGTCATGTTCTCCATGCGGCCCTTGCGGTTCGCCAGGAGCTGCGTGATCGCGCCGAGGTGCTCTTCGGGGGTGTCGATCGTCAGGTGCTCGAACGGCTCGTGCACCTTGCCGTCGATCTGCTTGGTGACCACCTGCGGCTTGCCGACCGTGAGCTCGAAGCCCTCGCGGCGCATGTTCTCGACGAGGATGGCGAGCGCGAGCTCGCCGCGGCCCTGGACTTCCCAGGCATCCGGGCGTCCGATGTCGACGACCTTGAGCGAGACGTTGCCGATGAGCTCCTTGTCCAGGCGGTCCTTGACCATCCGGGCAGTGAGCTTGTGGCCCTTGACCTTGCCCATGAGGGGCGAGGTGTTGGTGCCGATCGTCATCGAGATCGCGGGGTCATCGACCGTGATCGCGGGGAGCGGCCGCACGTCTTCGGGGTCGGCAATCGTCTCGCCGATCGTGATGTTCTCGAAGCCGGCGATGGCGACGATGTCGCCGGGGCCGGCGGATTCGGCCGGGTAGCGCTCGAGCGCGCGGGTCTTCAGCAGCTCGGTGATGCGCGCGTTGCTGGTGGTGCCGTCGGCGCGGACCCAGGCGACGGTCTGGCCCTTCTTGAGCGTGCCGTTGAAGACACGCAGCAGCGCGAGGCGACCGAGGAACGGGCTGGAGTCGAGGTTCGTGACCCATGCCTGCAGCGGAGCCTCGTCGTCGTACGACGGAGCCGGGACGTGCTTGAGGATGGCGTCGAAGAGCGGCTCGAGGTCGTCGTTGTCGGGCAGGGCGCCGTTCTCGGGCCGGTTGGCGGAGGCTGCGCCGGCTCGGCCGGAGGCATAGACCACGGGGACGTCGAGGAGGGCGTCGACGTCGAGGTCGGGCACGTCGTCGACGAGGTCGGAGGCGAGGCCCAGCAGGAGGTCGTGTGCCTCTTCCTCGACCTCGGCGATGCGCGCGTCGGGGCGGTCGGTCTTGTTGACCAGCAGGATGACGGGGAGCTTCGCCTCGAGCGCCTTGCGCAGGACGAAGCGGGTCTGGGGCAGCGGGCCTTCCGAGGCATCCACCAGCAGGACGACCCCGTCGACCATCGACAGGCCGCGCTCGACCTCACCACCGAAGTCGGCGTGACCGGGGGTGTCGATCACGTTGATGGTGATCTCTTTGCCGTCGGCGTGCGTGCCCTTGTACGTGATCGCCGTGTTCTTGGCGAGGATCGTGATGCCCTTCTCACGCTCGAGGTCGTTCGAGTCCATCGCGCGCTCTTCCATGTGCTCGTGCGAGCCGAAGGAGCCGGTCTGGCGGAGCATCGCGTCGACGAGGGTCGTCTTGCCGTGGTCGACGTGCGCGACGATCGCGACGTTGCGGAGATCCGAACGGAGGGCGTGCGCCATGGAAAAGTCCTTGCAGAGTGGGGAGGAAAAGTCGATCGCGGTCCGCGGAAACGCAGACCTGCGCTCCCCCAGCGTACCGCAGGGTTCCCTGAGGGTCTCCCGGGCACCGCCGGGCACGCGAACGGGGCGGACTCCTCCGAGAGAAGCCCGCCCCGCCGTCGTGCGTGATCAGTCGATCAGCTGTTGGCCCAGCCGACGATGGTCCAGTCGACCGACTCGAACTGGGCGGCGCCGTAGTTGACGAGCCCGTCCTTGACCGCCCACACGTTCGGGAGCGGCGCGAGCGGGAACATCGGGACGTAGTCCCAGATCACGTCGTTGATCTCCTTGGCGATCTCGACGCGCTTGGCCGGGTCGAGCTCGGCGTTGACCTGGTCGTACAGGTCGCCCAGACGGTCATCGGTCGTGCCGGTGAAGTTCGACTCCGAGTCGAGCGGGTAGAACAGCGCCTCCGACGAGGAGATCGGGAACGGCGTGCCGACCCACGAGAACGACACCATCTCGAAGTTGCCCGGGATGACGTAGTCGCTGAAGTACTGCTGCGCGGGGACGGTCTCCAGCTCGACGGGGATGCCGAAGTCACCGAGGTCGGCCTGGACCTGCTCGGAGCGCTGGATGTTGGTGGCGGTGTCGGCCGGAACGGTGATGGTGAGCTTGAGCTGCTCGCCGTCCTTCGTCCAGGTCTCGCCGTCCTTGGTGTAGCCGGCATCCTCGAGGAACTTCTTGCCCGCCTCGAGGTCGTTCGGCAGCGCCTTGTCCTCGTAGCCGTTCTGACCGGGCATGAAGACGTAGTCACCCTGGGTGACCGGCGGGGCGCCGACGGGGGTGTTCGCCGATGCGGCGATGCCCTCGCGGTTGACGATCGACGCGACGGCCTTGCGGACGTTGACGTCTGCCAGCGGGCCCGACTTCGCGTTCATCGTGACGTGGGTCCAGGTGAGACCACCGGACGTCTCGATCTCGGCGTCCGAGCGGGTCTGCGCGGTCTGGTACAGGTCGGCGTTGGCCGAAATGTACAGCGCGTCGATCTCGCTGTTCGCGAACGACGAACCCTGCTGGTCCTGGCTCACGGCCTTGTAGAGGACGGTCTCGAGCTTGGGCGTCTCGCCCCACCACGCGGGGTTGCGCTCGAGCGTGACGACCTGGCCGGTCGCGTCGATGTTCGAGATGCGGAACGGTCCCGACGAGGGGACGGCCTTCGTGCGGTAGCCGTTGTTGTACGCCTCGGGGTCGCTGGAGATCGCCGCCGGCAGCAGGCCGCCGGTGAACAGGCCCTGCCAGTCGGCGTAGACCGACGAGAAGGTGACCTTCATGTCGAACTCGTCGGTGCCCTGCTCGATCGAGGAGATGTCCTCGAAGCCCGCGGTGGATGCCGGTGTGTAGGCCTCGTTCGTGCCGTTCTGGGCACCCCAGAACGCCTGGTAATCGGCGACCGTGATGGGCGTGCCGTCTTCCCACACCGCCTCGGGGTTCAGCTTGATCTCGACGACCTGGGGGTCGTCGCTGATGACCTCGGCCGAGGAGGCGTAGTTCTCGTCGACGACGGGCGTGCCGTCTTCTTCGATCTTGATCGGGCCGCCGGTGGTGGCGCCGACGATGTCGACGGTGTCCGACTCGTTGCCGTCGACCTCGTTGATGTTGAACTGCACCGGCAGCGAGCCCACGGCGAGGGTCAGCGACCCGCCATCCTGGACGTCGCCGGCCTCTGCGCGCACCCAGGCTGTGGCGGGAAGCTCTGCGGCTTCGGTCGCCGAGCCCGTGGGGCTGCCGGTGTTGCCGGCTGCACAGCCTGTGACGATCAGCGCCGCGGCGCCGAGGATCGCCAGAGAGCTGAGCGCCTTCGCACTCCGAATTCTCATGTGATTGTTCCTCTCGATTTTTTCTGGGGAGCCCTTCGCCGCGTGGTGCCGCGAGCAGAGGGAGTTCAGGGGGTGGTGGCCACCGACGGGACGACCTCGATGTCGATCAGGTCCGACCGATCGACGTGGTGGCAGGCGACGCGCACGTCGCCGTGGGGCGCGAGCGCCGGGTCGGTGTCCCGGCAGCGCGCCTGACGCGACTCGTCGAGGAGCGCGTACAGCGGGCACCGCGTGCGGAAGCGGCAGCCGGTGATCTCCTGCGTCGGAGATGGGAGGTCGCCCTGCAGGAGGATCCGCTCGCGCCCGCGCTCGATGCGCGGGTCGGGGATGGGGGCCGCCGAGATGAGCGCCTTCGTGTAGGGATGCCGCGGATTGCCGAACACGTCGGCGATGGGGCCCTGCTCGACGACCGCACCGAGGTACATGACGGCGACGTCGTCGGCCATCTGCCGGACGACGGCGAGGTCGTGCGCAACGAAGACGTACGAGAGGCCGAGCCGCTCCTTGAGGTCTTCGAGGAGGTTGATGATGCCGGCCTGGATCGACACGTCCAGCGCCGACAGCGGCTCGTCGAGGACGATGACCGACGGATCGGTGGCGAGCGCCCGCGCGATGCCGATGCGCTGACGTTGACCGCCGGAGAACTCGTGCGGGTAGCGGTCGGCCATCGACGGGTCGAGCCCGACGAGGTCGAGGAGCTCGACCACGCGCTGGTCGCGCACCGCCTTCGACGCGCCCTGCACGAGCAGGGGCTCGCTGATGACCTCGCCGATCGGCAGGCGCGGATCGATCGCGCCCATCGGGTCTTGGAAGACGATCTGCACGTCCTTGCGGAGCCCGTGCAGCTCGCTGCGGGAGAGCGTCGCGACATCCTTGCCGTGGATCGTGATGCGTCCGCTCTGCGGCTTCGTCATCTCCATGATCTCGAGGATCGTGGTGGTCTTGCCGCAGCCCGACTCGCCGACGAGGCCGAGGGTGCGCCCCGGGCTCAGCGAGAAGCTCACGCCGTCGACCGCGCGGACGGTGCCGATGCGGCGCGGGAAGACCGCGCCCTTCATCAGCGGGAAGTGGCGCTTCAGGTCTTCGACCACGATGACGGGCGCGTCATCGGTCGCGGCGCGCGCTTCGGCCGGCAACGGCTCGGGCCGCGGGAAGACGTCGGCGCGCGGCAGGTCGCCCCGGGCGATCTCGCCGGCGCGGATGCAGGCGGCCAGGTGCGGCGGCTCCGTGCCCGGTTCATACGCGACCAGCTCGGGCTCGATCGTCCGGCATTCGTCGACGGCGATCGGGCAGCGCGCGGCGAACGGGCACCCCGCGGGCAGGCTGCTGAGGGACGGCGGCCGCCCTTCCAGCGGGACGAGTCGCTGCGTGCCGGCGGTCAGCATATTCGGCACCGACCGCAAGAGGCCGATGGAGTACGGCATGTGCGGCGTGTGGAAGATCTGCTCGGTGCTACCGATCTCGACGAGCTTGCCGGCGTACATGACCCCGACGCGGTCGGCGTGCCCTGCCACGACGCCGAGGTCGTGGGTGATGAGCACGACGGCGGCGCCGGTGATGTCCTTGGCGCGTTCGAGCACCTCGAGGATCTGGGCCTGGATCGTGACATCGAGCGCGGTCGTCGGCTCGTCGGCGATGATCACCTTCGGGTCGTTCGCGATCGCCATCGCGATCATCGCGCGCTGACGCATGCCTCCGGAATACTCGTGCGGGAAGGCGCGGGCACGGCGCTCGGCATCGGGGATGCCGACGACTTTCAGCAGCTCGATCGCACGCGCCTCGGCGGCCTGCGCCGACAGCTTGGAGTCGTGGACGCGGAGCGCTTCGCCGATCTGCTGCCCGACGGAGTACACCGGCGTGAGCGCCGATAGCGGGTCTTGGAAGACCATCGCGAGCTCCTTGCCGCGCACGCGCGACAGCTGGGCGTCGTTCATGTCGAGGAGCGAGCGGCCCTCGAACTCGATGGCACCCTCGACCTGCGCCGTCGAGGGCAGGAGCCCCATGACGGCGAGCGAGGACACCGACTTGCCCGAGCCCGACTCGCCGACGATCCCGAGGAACTCTCCGGGGAAGATGTCGTATGAGATGCCGCGGACGGCCTTGACCGGGTCGGCGCCGCGCTGCGGGAAGGTGACGCTCAGATCGCGGACGGAGAGAAGCGGGGTGGCACCGGCATTGCCGGAGCGGGTGAGGAAATCAGCCACGGTTCACTCCGGACGTGGGGTCGATCGCGTCGCGCAGGGCATCGCCGATGAGGCTGATCGCGAAGAGCAGGATGATGAGCACCAGGGCCGGGAAGACGAAGAGCCAGGGGCGGGTGAGGGCCGCAGCGGTGCCGTCGGCGAGGAGCGTTCCGAGCGACACGTCGGGCTTCTGCACACCGAAGCCGAAGTAGCTGAGCGAGGTCTCCGACATGATCGCCGCGACGACACCGAGGGTCGCGTCGATGATGAGGAGCGAGGCGATGTTGGGGATGATGTGGCGACGCAGGATCTGGCCGGTCGGCATGCCCATGTAGCGCGCTGCCCGCACGAAGTCGCGGTTGCGCAGTGACCGGGTCTGACTGCGCACGACTTGCGCCATGATCATCCAGCTGAAGACCGCGAGGAACACGGTCAGCGCGACCCACGACAGACCCCGGTAGAGCGGGCTGAGCAGCACGAGGATGAAGAAGGACGGGATCACCAGGAGCAGGTGCACGAACCAGCCGATGATCTTGTCGGGCCAGCCGCCGAGATATCCGGCCGCCGAGCCGACGACGGCGGCGATGAGGGTGGCCGCGGGGCCGGCGATGAGGCCGATGACGAGCGACTTCTGCAGGCCGGCGAGCGTCTGGACGTAGATGTCCTGACCGATCGCGTTCGTGCCGAACCAGTGCAGGAGCGTCGGCCCCATGTTCATGTTGAGCGGGTCGCGCTCGGTGATCGAGTACGGCGAGAGCAGCGGCCCCACGAAGGCCAGCAGCACAAGCAGCACGAATACGCCCGCGCCGACCCAGAACCGGGGCATGGTCTTCAGGCGCAGCCAGACGAGGCGGTTGCGCGACAGCGGACGGCGCGCGGCGGGCGCGGCGACCTCGTTCTCGGGGTCGAGCGTGGCCTCGATGGCCTCTTCCTGCATCGTCACGATCAGCTCCTCACTCGCGGGTCGAGCGCGGCATACATGATTTCGGACAGCGTCGAGGACAGCAGCACCAGCACCGCGATGTAGAGGGTGGAGCCGGCCATGACGTTGATGTCGTTCTTGCCGACGGCCTCGAGCGTGAACTGGCCCATGCCGCGCCAGCTGAAGACGATCTCGAGCATCGCCGAACCCGCGATGAGCGTGCCGAAGCTGTACGCGAAGAAGGTCGTCATGGGGATGAGCGCGATGCGCACGCCGTGGCGGACGAGAGCGGTGCTGCGCTGGAGCCCCTTCGAGCGAGCCGTGCGGATATAGTCGGCGCCCAGCACGTCGAGCATGACGCTGCGCTGGTAGCGGGAGTACGAGGCGGCGCCGATGAGGGCGAGCGCGATCGTCGGCAGCAGGAGGTGGACGGCTCGGTCGAGCGCGAGGTCCCACCACGATCCCGAGATGCCGGCCGTGTACTCGCCCGTGAACCGGATCACCTGCGTGCCGATGAGGTTGTTGAACGCCGTGGCGCCGATCATCAGCAGCACGCCGATGACGAAGGTCGGCATGGCGAAGATGAGGAACGACGTGTAGGTGACGATCTGGTCACTCGCGCGGTACTGCCGCACGGCGCCCCAGACCCCCAGCACGACGCCGAGGATCGCGCCGATGATCGATCCGATGAGGAGCAGCCGCAGGCTCGTCCCCGAGCGCGTGATGATCTCGGCGGTGACCGACTGACCGCCCACCGTGGTGCCGAGCGAGAACTGGGTGAAGAGGTTGACGAGCCAGTTCCACAGGCGCACGAGCACGGGGACGTCGGGGTTCACACCCATCGCGTTCAGCGATGCGTCGATAGACGACTGCGGCGGACGCGGGTTCTTGCCGTAGAAGCGCTCGGCCGGGTCGAGGATGACGCTGGCGAGGATGTAGGCCATGCACGTCGCGACCAGCGAGAGGATCGCGTAGTTGATGAACCGGCGGATGATGTAGAGGGTCATCGGGTGCCACCCGGATTCCCGGGAGCGGCGGCCTGTCTCTGCACGACTCTTCTTTCGTCCAGCCGCCGTCGCCTGGTGAGCGACGACGCGGTGATTCTTCGCCGGTGGATGATCCGGTGAATAGACCCTAACCCCGCGATCTTCTCTGAACGCACGCTATAGGGACTCTTTGCAGGACCGTAACATTTCGTGACCTGCAGGCAAAATGCGTGGGATACCGGCGCCGAATGCACCAGTCCGATCAGGCGGGACCGCCCGTGATCATCACAGCGACAGCCGCCCAGACGACGATGGCGGCAAGGCTCCCGATGCCGATGAGGTCCCACGAGCGGGTCGGCGCCCCGCCGGGCGCGCCCGCGCGGACCGCGGCATCCCACCTGTCGCGGAGTGCGTCGACCTCGCGGAGCGCCGGGGGCTCGCGGCGGCCCCCGTCGGCGCGGGTGCGACTCGGACGCCCGGGGCGCCCGGCGGCGGGCCCACCGAACGCCTTGAGCTCACGGTTGCCCTCCGCGTAGACGAAGACGACCTGGTAGCGCAGCCGGATGTCGGTGATCGCGCCCCACGGCAGCCGCGTGCGGCGGAGGAAGTTCTGCACCGTGACGCCGGTGGCATCCGTCTCGATCGCCGAGGCGAACATCAGCACGTACACGAACCACACCGCCAGCAGCACCCACGGCGCGAGGAGGAGCATCTCGCCCCACCCGGCGCGGAGCACCGCGTCGCCCAGGAGGAAGATCGCCACGACCCCCGACACGATCATCGCGACCGTGCCGGAGGCCGCCCGGAGCACGTCCCGCTCGCGCGGAGCCGGCGAACTCACCGCGTCAGTTCCCGCCCAGCGGGATCGACGCGCCCGGGATGGCATCCAGCAGGCGCCGCGTGTAGTCCTCGGTTGGGCGCGCGAAGATCTCGTCGACCGTGCCCTGCTCGACGACGCGACCCTTTTCCATGACGCAGACGAGGTCGGCGGCCACACGGACCACCGCCAGGTCATGCGTGATGAAGAGGTAGGTGAGGCCGAGGTCCGACTGCAGCTCCGCGAGGAGCTCGAGGATCTGGTCCTGCACGAGCACGTCGAGCGCCGAGACCGCCTCGTCGAGGATGACGATGTCGGGCTTGAGAGCGAGCGCACGCGCGATGGCGACACGCTGGCGCTGACCGCCGGACAGTTCGTTCGCATAGCGCGAGGCGAGGCTCTGCGGCAGCGACACCTGGTCGAGCAGCTCGCGCACGCGGGCGCGGCGCGAGGCGGTGTCGCCCACCTTGTGGATGTTCAGCGGCTCGGCGATCGTGTTGCCGATGTTGCGCATCGGGTCGAGCGATCCGTACGGGTCCTGGAAGACCGGCTGCATGCGGCGGCGGAGGTCGAAGAGACCCCGCTTGCCGAGCGCCGACACATCCTTGCCGTCGACCTCGATCGCGCCCGACGTGGGCGTTTCGAGCGCGAGGACCATCTTCGCGACGGTCGACTTGCCCGATCCCGACTCGCCGACGAGGGCGAGGGTCTTGCCGCGCGGGATGTCGAACGAGACGCCGTCGACGGCCCGGAACGGGATGCTCCGGAACCCGCCCTGGCGGATCTGGTAGTCCTTCGTGAGGTCGCGCACGCGCAGGGTCGGCGGAATGCCGGCGATGTCGTCCATCGTCTCGATGCCGCGGTCCTGCACCTTCGCCTGGATGCGCTGCGAGGCGATCGAGGGCGCTGCGGCGACGAGGCGCTGCGTGTAGGGGTGACGCGGGTTCTCGAGGATGAGCCGGCTCGGACCCGCCTCGACGATCTCGCCGTCCTTCATGACGATGATGCGCTCGGCACGCTCGGCGGCGAGGCCGAGGTCGTGCGTGATGAGGAGCACGGACGTGCCCTTCTCGCGCGTGAGCTTCGCCATGTGGTCGAGGATGACGCGCTGCACCGTGACGTCGAGCGCCGAGGTCGGCTCGTCGGCGATGAGCAGCTTCGGGTCGGCCGCGAGGCCGATGCCGATGAGGGCGCGCTGCCGCATCCCGCCGGAGAACTGGTGCGGGTACTGGTGCATGCGCTTGTCGGCATCGGCGAGGCCGGCCTGCTTGAGCACCTCGATCGCCCGCGCTTCGATCTCGCGCTTGCCGGTGGCGATGCCGTTGGCGCGCACCGCCTCCTTCACCTGGAAGCCGATCGACCACACCGGGTTGAGGTTGGACATCGGGTCCTGCGGCACGTAGCCGATGTCACGTCCGCGGACATCTTCCATCTGCCGCTGGGTGTATTCGGTGAGCTCCGCGCCGTCGAGCAGGATGCTGCCGTCCGTCACGTGCCCGGTGCCGGGCAGCAGGTTGACGACGGCCGAGGCGGTCGTCGACTTGCCCGAACCCGACTCCCCCACGATGGCGATCGTCTCGCCGGGGAAGATGTCGAAGCTGACGCCGTGCAGGACCTCGCGCGTCCCCGACTGCGAGTCGAACGCCACGCGCAGGTCGCGGACGCTCAGCAGCGGTTCGCGGGAGATGCCGCGGGAAGACAGGTCGCTCATCGACGGGCCCTCGCTCTCGGGTCGAGGGCGTCGCGGATGAGCTCGCCCAGAAGGATGAATGCCAGCACGGTCACCGTCAGCAGGATCGACGGGTAGATGAGGGCCATCGGCGCGACGCGCAGCGACTGCTGCGCGGCGCTGATGTCGTTGCCCCACGACATGACGTTGCTGCCGAGTCCGACGCCGAGGAACGACAGGGTCGCCTCCGCGACGATCGCCGCCGCCAGGCTGATCGTCGTGATGACGAGCAGCGGCGCGATCGCGTTGGGGACGACGTGCGTCACGAGCGTCATGAAGCGCGACTGGCCGAGCGCGCGTGACGCGGTGACGAAGTCGGCCTGCCGCACGCGCAGGATCTCGGCCCGAACCACGCGGGCGGTCGACGCCCACGCGAACCCGCCGATCGCGAACGCGAGGGTCAGCATGGTGCGGTTCGTGGAGAACACGCTCATGACGACGACCGCGGCCAGGATGTAGGGGATCGAGAAGAAGATGTCGCCGACGCGCGAGAGGAGCGAGTCGAGCCATCCGCCGTAGAACCCGGCGAACGCGCCCATGATGAGGCCGATGACCGTGCCGATGACGGTGGCCAGGAGGCCCACGATGAGCGACGTGCGCGCACCCCAGACCATGCGCGCCCAGACGTCGCAGCCGAGGAAGGTGAACCCGAGCGGGTGACCGGCGGCGGGTCCGCCGTTGCTGTCGGCGAGCTGGCAGTCGTTGTTCGGCGGGACCTGCGTGAACAGGGTCGGCCAGATCGCCATCAGGAGGACGATCGCGACCACCAGCAGGCTGATCCAGAAGGTCGGCCGGCGCCGCAGGTCGCGCCACGCATCCGTCCACAGGTTCGACGGCTTCTCGTCGACCCGCACGGCGTCGACGACGAGCGTGGTGTCTTTGACGGGGGCGACGTAGTGGGTGGCCCCCGTGGGGTCGTTCAGATCACTTGACATAGCGGATCCTCGGGTCGAGCAGGCCGTAGAGCAGGTCCACGAGCAGGTTGACGATCACGTAGATGATGACGAAGACGGTGACGAACGAGACGACCGTCGGGCCTTCGTGCTTCTGGATGGCGAGGAACAGCGTGTTGCCGACGCCGGGCACGTTGAAGATGCCCTCGGTCACGGTCGCGCCGACCAGCAGCACACCGAAGTTGGTCGCGGAGTTCGTGATCACCGGGATGAGCGAGTTGCGCAGCACGTGGGTCGGGATGACGCGGCTCCGCGACATGCCCTTGCTGTAGGCGGTGCGCACCCAGTCCTGATTGAGCGTGTCGATGACCGACGAGCGCATGAGGCGCATGCTGGTCGCGTAGAGGCTGAAGCCGAGCACGAGCGCCGGCAGCCACAGGTCGCCCCAGTCGTTCTGCGCCCCGACGGTGGGCTTGAACCAGCCCCATTGGATGGCGAGGAAGTACTGGGCGAGGAAGCTCAGGACGAAGATCGGCAGCGCGACGAAGATGAGGGCGATCACCAGCATCGAGTTGTCGAAGATCTTGCCCTTGCGCAGCGCCGAGACGGTGCCGATGATGATCGCGAGCGTGAACTCGATGGCGATCGCCATGACGGCCAGGCGACCGGTTACCGGCAGAGTGCGGCCGAGGACGTCGTTGACCGACTGGCCGGAGAAGGTCACGCCCAGGTTCCCCTGGAAGATCCCGGTGATGTAGTAGAAGTACTGGACGATGAACGGCTCGTCCAGGTGGTACTGCGCGCGGAGCGCCGCGATGACCGCCGGGTTGGGGGTCTTGTCGCCGAAGAGCGCGAGGATCGGGTCTCCCGGCAACGCGAAGACCATGAAATAGATGAGCAACGTTGCCCCGAAGAAAACGGGTATCACCTGCAACAGGCGTCTGAGGATGTAACCGAGCATCCCCTCTCCCTCCACGCATGGGCGCGGCGCGACGTGGTCGTCGCGCCGATGGCGCCCGCTTTAAGTATCGTCCCGCGTTCGTGACACGGGCGCGAGGTCTGGGCGGACAAACCGCGAGGCGGTGACAGAACGTCACCGCCTCGCGGGTTGCGATCGGATTACTTGGTGATCTGGTAGTACAGCGGCACCGAGTTCCAGCCGAACTCGACGTTCTGGACACCCTCGGCGTAACCACCGGTCACGTTGGAGTACCAGAGGGGCAGCACCGGCAGGTCGGCGAGGAGGATCTCCTGGGCCTTCTGGAAGTCGGTGTTGGCCTCGTCGGGGTCGGTGGCCGAGATGCCGTCGGACAGCAGCTGATCGAACTCGGGGTTCGAGTAGTCACCGTCGTTCGAGCCGGCGTCCGTGGCGTACAGCGGGCCCAGGAAGTTGTACAGACCCGGGTAGTCGGCCTGCCAGCCGGTGCGGAACGCGGTCTGGATCGTGCGACCCGTGACCTCGGTGCGCAGCGACGCGAAGTCGACGTACGGCTTGCCGGCGGCTTCGATGCCCAGCGTGTTCTTGATCGAGTTGCTGACCGCGTCGACCCAGGTCTGGTGACCACCGTCGGCGTTGTACGCGATCTCGAAGGTGCCCGACCACGGCGCGATGGCGTCGGCCTCGGCCCACAGCTTCTTCGCCTCGTCGGGGTTGTACGCGAGGACCTCGGCGCCGGTGAGGCTGTCCGACCAGCCCGCGATGACCGGCGACGTGAAGTCGCTGGCGGGGGTGCGGGTGTCCTGGAAGACGACCTTGGTGATCTCGGGACGGTTGATCGACATCGAGATCGCCTGGCGGCGGAGCTTGCCCTCTTCACCCGAGAAGTGCGCGAGGCGCTCCGGGATCGTGAACGACTGGAAGACGGCGGCCGGCTGGTTGACCGCGCGGTCGCCGAGCTCGTCCTGGAACGTCGCCAGTGCTGCCGGCGGAACGCCGTCGATCACGTCGACGTTGCCCGCCTGCAGGTCGGCGTAGGCCGCATCCTGCGTGGCGTAGAAGATGATGTCCAGGCCCGCGTTCTGCGCGGCGCGGCCACCGGTGTAGTCGTCGTTCTTCACGAGCGAGATCTGCACGTCGTGCTGCCACGCGTCGTCGCCGGCGAGCTTGTACGGGCCGTTGCCGATCGGGTTCTCACCGAACGCCTCGATGTCCTCGAACGCGACGTCGGGCAGCGGGAAGTACGCCGAGTAGCCCAGGCGCAGCGCGAAGTCGGAGGCCGGCTTGTTGAGCGCGATGGTGAAGGTGTAGTCGTCGACTTCCTTCAGACCGGTCAGCTCGCTGTCCTCGTCGTAGCTGAAGCCCTCGATGTCCTCGAAGAAGTAGCTCGAGAGCTGCTCGTTCGAGGCCTTCGCGCCGTAGTTCCAGGCGTCGATGAAGTTGTGCGCCTGCACCTCGGTGCCGTCGGTGAACTTCTGGCCCTCCTTGATCTTGACCGTGAGGTTCTGCGCGTCGTCGACCGTGATCGACTCGGCCATGTCGTTCTGGGGAGCGCCCTCGGCGTCGTAGTAGACCAGACCGGCGAAGATCTCGTCGAGGATCTTTCCGCCGCCGACCTCGTTGGTGTTGGTCGGGATGAGCGGGTTCTGGGGCTCAGAGCCGTTCGTCTTGATGATGGCGGTGCTGGTGCCGCCCTCCGACGCGCTCGGCGTGCCGCCGCCCGTGCCGGAGCAGCCGGCGAGTGCCAGGCCTCCAGCAACGAACAGCGCGATGCCCGCGAGGGCGATCTTGTTGCGCTTCAACTTATCCTCCAGTGCAAGGGTGATGCGCCCACAGCAGACTAGGGACTGGCTGGGGCGCGGATAGGGAAACACTAAGCACCTGCGGCGCTGTGGTCAAAACTCTCCGGGAGAACGTTACATACCCTTAACTCAATCTCGGGTTCGTGTGGCAATCTGACCAAATGCGTCTCGACCCGTCCATAGCCGCCCACGGTCGTGCGCGGCTGTGGTGGGAGATCGGTATCGTCCTGGCGCTGTCCGTCGGGCGCTCGGCGCTGTACTCGGTGCTGTCGCTCGTGCAGGCGCTGACGCGCGAGCAGTCACTGGGCGATCAGTCGACCTCGCTCAACCCGGGAGCGAATGCGCAGCAGTTCTGGGATGTGCTGAATCAGGTGCTCGGTCAGGTCTTCGCCTTCGCTCCGATCGCGCTCGCGTTGTACTTCCTGTGGGAGCCCGGGATGTCGGCGTTCCGCCGGATCGGGCTCGATTTCCGGCGGATCGGAGGCGATCTCGGGAGAGCCCTGCTTCTCCTCGTGGTGATCGGCGTGCCGGGGCTCGGGCTGTACGCCGCCGGGCGCGCACTCGGCATCACGGTGCAGGTCGACGCATCCCCCCTCGACCCGTCGTGGTGGACGGTCCCGCTGCTGCTGCTCGCGGCGCTGCGTGCCGGGCTCACGGAAGAGGTGATCTTCATCGGCTACCTCTTCGACCGGCTGCGGCGGCTCGGCTGGGGCACGTGGACGATCATCCTGTCGACCGCGGCGCTCCGCGGGGCGTACCACGCGTATCAGGGCTTCGGCCCGATCGTCGGGAACATCGCGATGGGCGTCGTCTTCGGGTGGGCCTACCACCGTTGGGGCCGTGTGATGCCGCTGGTGCTCGCCCACGCCCTGATCGACGTCATCGCCTTCGTCGGCTACCCCCTGGCCGCCGCCTGGTGGCCCGGGGTTTTCTGACCCGCGCCGCGCCGGCCCCCCCCGCACGCTGTCGACGGCGGCCCG
>JACEFY010000030.1 GCA_016807485.1 Stenotrophomonas maltophilia
GGGCGACCGGCCGAGAAGTATGAGGTGAGTTTGCTCGGCACAGCCATCTCGGCCACACCGGGCTTCTCGTTCACGAGCAGGATGTCGGCAGCCTGCAGTGCGGCGGCGAACTCGGCGTCGGGCAGAGAGTCCATGAAAACCGCGCTGTCGACGCCGGCGGCCATCTCGATCAGGCGAGCTCGGTCGGAGCCTCCTCCCAAGAAGACGAAGCGCACGGGGTGTCGCTCGTCGTGCGCGAGTCGCGCGGCAGCGACGACATTGTCGAGGCCTTGCTTCACTCCCATGTTGCCGGCGTGCAAGACGATCGTCTCGTCGGGTGTCCACCCAAGCCCCGCGCGAACGTCGGCGCGGTCGATCGGCTCGCTGGGCGGCAGGTGGGTCCAGTTGCGAATCACCTCGATGCGGTCGCGCGGCACGCCGAAGTCGCGGTGCACGCGGTCGGCGAAGCGCTCGTGGATCACGATCACCCGCGTCGCGCGCCGCAGCACCCACCGCTCGATCACCTGCATCGCCCGCACGACGGCTCCGCCACCCTGACCTGTCTCGCTGAGGCCGAGGCTGTAGAGGTCTTGCACCCACACGATGAAGGGCGTTCGGCGGTGAGTCACCAGCGAGCGCAGGCGCGCCACGGCGGTCGAAATGAGCGCCGGCGACACCGACACGATGGCCTGGGGACGTCGCCACCGCGAGGCGGCGAGTCGAGCACCGAAAGAGACTTCTGAGAGCGCTCGTCGCAAGCCGGATGGCCGGCGCGGAACATAGTGCAACAAACGGGTGAGTTCGACGCCGCCATCCGACGACGTCGCCGACCACTGCCCATAACCCTCGGCGATCGCCCACTGCGGGTAGTGCGGGTGTGCGGTGAGCACGCGCATTCCGTGCCCGCGACGGTTCAGGCCCCGTGCCATCGCCCCGGTGTAGGGAGAGATCCCGGTGGGCTCAGGGGGGTAGTTGATCCCGAGGACGAGGACCTGGGGAAACGGGGCTGACACATTCGCAGGCTATCGTGGGAACGGTTTCGACCAGGTTTCGAAGGGTGCAGAAGAGTTGAGTGACGTTCCCGTGATCGACCTCTCGAAGGCCCCCGGTGAGCGCGCCGCGTGGGATCGCCCGACGTGGCAGGTGTACCTGTGGGCGGTGTGTGAGCTGCTTTTCGTGACCAACCCGTGGCAGATCAGTTCGGGCCTGCGTGTGCGCGTGCTTCGCGCGTTCGGCGCCGACATCGGCCCCGGGGTGATCTTCCGCCCGCGCACGCGTGTGAAGTTCCCGTGGAAGCTGCACATCGGTGCGCGGTCATGGATCGGCGAGGGCGTCTGGTTTCACAATCAAGATCACATCTACGTCGGTCACGATGTGGTGATTTCTCAGGAGACGCTTTTGACGACCGGCAGCCACGCGCACCGGCGCGACATGGCCCTCATCACGCGGCCCATTCACATCGAGGCCGGCGCGTGGATCACCTCGAGGTGCGTTGTTCTGGGAGGCACCCAGATTGGCACCTCCGCCTTGGTGCGCCCGCTCAGCCTCGTCGATGGGACGACTATTCCAGCTGGCGAGGTGTGGGGCGGCAATCCCGCAAAGCACGTCGCGGGCCGCAACCTAGGAAGAGTGTCGGAATGACCAGGATCTCCCGAATCTCGGTAGTAGTGCTGACGAAGAACGAAGAAGCTGGGTTGGACGTCACGCTGGAAAGGCTGTCAGCATTCGACGACGTCATCGTCGTCGATTCTCTGAGTTCAGACCGCACGGTGGAGATCGCGAAAGCTCGTGGCGCGCGCGTCGTTGACTTCGAGTGGGATCAGCGATACCCGAAGAAGAAGCAGTGGGCGCTCGAGAATGCCGAGCCCGTTAACAAATGGGTGCTTCTCCTAGACGCCGACGAGTATCCCTCATCCCTTCTCGTAGACGAGTTGTCCGAGCTTGAGCGGTCGCTAGGCGATTCGAAGTTCGGGGCCTTCGACATCAGTCTTCTCTACCGCTTCGGCGGTCAATATCTTCGCCATGGGCATCGAGTTACAAAGCGCTCACTTCTTCACATCGATCGAGCTAGGTTCCCCATCATCGACGATCTGGACGCTCCGGGGATCCGCGAGGTCGAAGGTCACTATCAGCCCGAGTCCGATTCGCCGATTGGCAGGCTGAGCGGTCGAATCGTTCACGACGACAGAGACCCTGTGTCCAGCTGGTTCTCGAGGCACAATCGCTATTCGGATTGGGAAGCGCACCTCCGCATGAACGAGCAGCTGAGGAAGGACATCGCGAGCAAACGCACGCTCAAGGGGCAGATCTTTGACGCGGTGCCGTTTAAGCCCCTGATGTTCTTTGCGTACGCGTTCTTCGTGCGGGCGGGGTTCCTTGATGGCCGAGCCGGACTCGACTACGCCATCGCTCTAACGATGTATTACTGGCAGATAGGCGTGAAGACCCGCGAAGCCGAGCGGGCAGCGGTCGACGCAGAATCGCCCGCCGGGCAGGCAAACATCATCCAGTTCGTCAATACGCTGGCCATAGCCGATGGTGGGCCAGCTCGTAATTCATTCGAACTGAACCTCGAGCTGAGCGAGAGCCGCATTATCGACTCACGACTCGTCTGGTTCCGAGGTGCTCAGAGACACTCGGTGCTGGACTCCTATGCTGGGGACCTGCCGCGTCGAGCGCCTGTTCACCTCCTCGCGGGCTGGAGAAACGTGAGGTTGGTGTTGCGCGAACTCCGACACGCAGATGCAGTGTTGGTACACGGGTACTACCTCTGGTGGATTCCGGTTGTCGCTGCCTACGCCGGCGCACGCAACATCCCGGTCGTGCTCATGCCGCATGGGTCTCTCACAGCGCATCAGCGCTCGGTTTCACGCAAGAAGAAGGCGATCTACGACGCGACGCTCGGAAAAATCGTGCGAGGTGTTGTCGCGGAATACGCCGTAGGTTCCGAACGTGAAGCGATTGAACTACGCGAGGTGATTCGGAAGGCCGCCACCTCTGTTATCGGGGCCGGTACGCGCGTGAGCGAACTGCCGCGAAAGCCGGGATGGAGCGACCCGACTCAGCTCTTGACAATCGGACGCATAGCACCGAAGAAGCGTGTTGATATCACCATCGCCGCGCTCCGGGAACTCAAAGATCGGGGTGTGCCAGCGCGCCTGCGCGTCGGAGGTGGAGGAAATCAGGGGCTCCTCACTGAACTCCAAGACCTGGCCCGCAGGAGCGACGTTCTGGACTCGGTAGATTTCCTCGGATCAGTCCGAGGTGCCCGAAAGATCGAGCTGCTGCGCGATGCAGACATCTTTGTCCTGCCTAGTGATGATGAGAACTTTGGAATCGCAGTGGCGGAAGCTCTCGCGAGTGGCCTGCCAGTCGTAGTCAGCGAAGATGTAGCTGCTGCTGATGCGCTCCCCGCGGAGGCAGGGAAAAGGGTAGCCGACCCCACACCGACGACTGTCGCTGACGCGATCGAGTCGATTCTGAGTTCTGATCCTGTGGCAACGAGAGCGGCAGCGATGGCGTTCGCGAGCGAGCAATTCGCGTGGGAGTCGGTGGTAGCTCGCTTGGAATGTACGATACTGGGCGTTCTGCGTCGGGGGCCCGCGAATGTCGGCGCCTAGTCCCAGGCACTCACTGAAGGAGAAGAGCATCATTCGTATGCCGAAGATTGCCGCAGACGGGCTCACATTGCTTGTCGGACTTATGCCGGCGTCTCGGCTGAAGAACTGGGCGCTCAACCGGCTCGGTTGGCACGTCGGCCCCGGGGCTCACGTCGGACCGGGGCTCTACCTGCGAATCGGCGCGGTTCATCTTGGCGTTGACAGTCGGATTGGGCCCTTCAACGTCATCCGTGGTCTCGCGGCACTCCGTTTGGGAGATTACTCGCGGATCGGCCAATGGAACTGGATCTCTGCATCGGGCGAGCTAGTCGCCGCTGGCGGAAGAGGAACGCTCACGATCGGGGCGCACAGCGCGATCACGTCCCGCCATTATTTTGACTGCAGCGGCGGGGTGGCAGTAGGTAGTTTCAGTACTTTGGCTGGGGTCCGGTCCACCTTTATAACCCACGGAATCGACTGGCGAACCGCCGAACAGCGGACTAAGGAGATCAGAATCGGGGACTACTGTTTGATCTCCTCGAATTGTGCGGTGCCGCCCGGCGTGACAATCCCCGACCGCACGGTGGTTGGGATGGGTACTGTTGTCGGAGACCCAGGTCGCGAGAGCGGCACTCTGCAGCTTGGCGGTCGTGGCGCCCCGGTTAAGTCTGACCTGACGGGTGTCTACTTCGATCGCGCGCGAGGTTACATCAGCGCAATTCAGCGCAAGCCTGAATGATAATGCCGCTTGTCGATGTCTAGGGGCGTCGGTCGGGACATTTCCCTACTTTTGATCTCTCGGGTGACCTCTGGCTTGGCGCAGGCTCTGTCGCTTGTGCTACTGGCAAGAGCGGCCGGTGTCTCCGACTTTGGGTTGCTCGTTGCATGGACGGGTGTGTTTCTCGTCGTCGTGGGTGTTCTTGACCTAGGCATGTCGGGGCTCCTGCTGGTGGAGGCGGCGGAAGGAAACCGGCGCCTGGTGGCGAGCGTCCTGGCGCTCAATCGCTGGACTTCGGTTGCCGCCGCGCTTTTCCTCGGCCTCGTGGTCTTCTTCTTCGCCCCGCGCAACCTGACAACCGTCTTGCTCCTGCTCGCCGTGGCGTATGCGCTGGAAAAAAACACAGATACTGCGCTGAACTACTTGCTCGGCACGAAGCGCGCAACAGTACCGGCGGTGTCCCTCATGATTCGCCGAGTCGGCACGCTTGCGGGAGTGGGAGTCGCGATCGTAATCGATCCCGCGTACGTCGCGCTTGCCTATGCATCGGCGTACTTGGTGACTGGTGCGATTGCACAAGTCCAAGTCCGCGCCGCCCTGCGGCATGACTTGAGAGGGATTAAGTCGGCTGACTCACCTCTCAGAGTGCTCTCTAAGAGCGTGCACTTTCTGATCCAGAACGCGAGTGGCCAGCTCCGCACTTTGGACGTGACAGTGGTCGCCGTAGTCGCCGGCCCCTCTGCTGCGGGGGTGTATGCCGCGGCGACGAGGCTCGCGAACCCACTCTTGCTTGTTCCGGGCGTGCTGCACAGCGTGCTCACGCCTCGCGCAGTCGGTCGCGGGTTGCACTCCGGGCGCCGCATCGCTCACCTTCTGATTCTCACCTCAATCGGATGTGTCCTCGCTTGCCTGGCGGTCGTCCCCTTCGCGCCCGAAATCGTAACGTTGTTGCTAGGTCCTCAGTACGCGGGCGCCGAGTTGCCACTCGTCCTCGCATTGGTCGCGATGGTGTTCGTGGGGTTCAGCACTCCACTCGCAGGTATCCTTCAGGCTCGTCGCAGTGCAGGCGTTGCAGCGGCGATTTCGGTTGCTGGGATGGTGGCGCTTCTTGTCGGAGTGTGGCTTGGATCTGCCGCAGCCGGCGCTGGTGGCGCATCGGTCGGCCTTCTAGCGGCAGGATTTGCGATGTGGCTGGCGCTCGCCGTAGCGATACAGGTGGGCGCGGACGGCCGGGGTCAATCGGCCTGACTCTTGTTCCAGCAAGAAGCACGCTGTCGCCGATTCTCGATTGAGCTCAATCAAGGCGTGCGTGCGGTGCATGGTGAAACAGTGCGTCCAGGTTCGGTCAGGCGGAACCGGGCACCGGTCACACTATCGATTCGGGCTCGGTGATTGCCGCGTATCGCGTCGCGACGCTACGGGAGAGGTCTCGGCCCGCGTCTGCGATACGGGCTCACGGTGACTATCTGAACTTTTCGATGGTCATGATTGATGCCCATCGCCGATGTGCCCTGAACCGCGCCTTCCGCAACACTCCAAACGCACGATTTGGAAAGTTGTGCGGGCCCGAGATGGGTAAGATCGCCGGTGTGATCGAGTTGCCGCCGCTGTCTCGTTACGAGACGAGTCAGGATGCCGACTCGATCAGGCCGCAAGTTGCATCTGCCATGGATCGCGCCGACTGTCTCGGACTGTCAGAGTGATCGCGGGAACGCGCGATCCCACGGTCGTCTCGACCGGACTTCGTATTACGCTATACAGCCTGCTAGGGATCGGTGCAGTTGCAAGCCTGCCTCGCATCGGGGAGTATTCGCCGTTTCCAATGGCGAACCTGCTTGATGTGTGGTTCATCGCCTTCATACTCGCCACGGTATGGCGAGGACCGCTGCCAGAGTTCAGGGTGACGCTTCTGCTCTTGGTTTACGGGATGACCCGACTAATTCCAGCTCTCTACACAGAGTCGCCGGTGGGTGACTTCGTACAGGCCTACAAGTGGCTTCTCTATCTCATCGCGTTCACGTTGGCCGTCGGCCGCGAGTGGGGATCGATGCGCGGCCTTCGGTTGCTGCTGTGGGTGCTCGTAACCCTCTCTCTGCTGAAGACCGCTGTGTCTGTGGCACTGGTGGGCCCAACAGTCCGCTCCGGACTTCTTATTGAGAATAACTTCGAAATCGCGCTATTCGTCGGTCTTGCTGTAGTCGTGTTCGACACGCTTACGCGACCGAAGAAGTGGCTCGCTTTTTCAATGCTTGCGGCACTGACCATCACATCGGGATCACGCAGCGGCATCATCGCCTTCGCGATATTCGCGATCTATGCGGTGGTCAGAGCCCGGATAGGGCCCGTGCTCCGTTACCTCGCCATCCTCGCGATCCCGATTCTGGGTTGGGTGGTGGCGGCAGTTTTCAGTGCACGAGACGCCATCGCCGCAGATACTGGGCGGAGTAACTTCCTCGACGCCTTCATCTCAGAAACGCGAAACTGGTCTTGGTTCGACTGGGCATTCGGGACCACCCCACTCACCGCCCTGAGCAATGATTCCTGCATGCGGCTGTCTTACTATCAGTACTTGTTCTCGACTACGGGGGACGGTGACACCTGTTACTCCGTTATCCTCCACGCATTCACGATGCGGATCGTCTTTGACGCGGGGATCTTTGGGCTCATACTCGCGCTCGGTGTATGCTTGTGGTCGATGCGTCAAGCGCGAGTGCGTCGGTTGCTGGTCTTTACCTTGCTGGCGGTCGCGGTCACTAACGGTCTATCTGTGAGTGGCTTGAACAACCCCTATGTAGCACTGCCCATCCTTCTCGCCATCCTCACGGCGAAGCCGCGCGAGCGCCTCAACCCGACGGCTAAATCGCTCGCGTCCGCCGCTGTGTCAGACCTTCCAGTCGGCGACTTCCACACGCCGAGGCGCCGACACGCACGGCCCTTGTAGCGCCCACGACTGCTTCTCGGCCCACTCGCGCGCGAAGGCTACGGCTAGTCGCTGTATGCTCGCCATAGAGGATGGGGATCCTCCGAGATCTGGGGATCGAGATGGTTGAGAAGTTGGCTCGCGTATGAAGATAATTCATGTCAGTCCGAGTATCGCTCGAACGGACGGCGGTCCGTCTGAAGTACTTCGACGTCTTGTTCCGTCGCTCAAGGCATTAGGTCACGACGTCGAGGTCGCGACGACTGACAAGGGCATGTCGAATGCCGATCAAGATCTGGTGGGTGCTGACTGGCTTCACGTAGTTCCTTGCCGGTTCGGCGGTTCCTTGACCTTCGCGCCCGCCATGCGCCCTCTCCTTCTCGATCTCGCGCAAGATGCGGACCTCGTCCACGTTCACGGCTTCCAGAGCTACGTCGGAACATCCGCGCTCAAAGTCGCGTCACGATTAGGTTTGCCGACCGTGATCGAACCGCACGGCGCCTTGGACGCTTACCACTGGCGTCAAAACCGCGTCCGAAAACGCGTCTATTACTTCGCCCTCGATCGGAAGCGTGTCGTAGGAGCGGGCGCCATCAAGGCAAGTAGCCAGCTCGAGTTCATGGAGGGCCGGGTGTCGGTGCCGGACGCTCGGTGGAGACTTGGCACGTTAGGTGTCGACGAGGACGTATTCGGGCTCGATCGGCCATCTCGGCGCTCCGGGACCATCTTGTTTCTCGGCCGGCTGGCTCGAAAGAAGAGACCCGACCTCTTGCTGCGCGCGCTCCGAGTTCTTTTGGACGCGGGTCACGAGTTCCGAATCATTTTCGCCGGGCCCATGGAGGATGCTCTCGGGTACGACGTGCGCGAACTCGCCGCGGGCCTAGGGTTATCGGACCAAGTTGCGTTCTTGGGACCGGTTGACCAAGAGGCCAAGCTCCGGCTCTTGAGTGAAAGCGATGTCTTCGTCTTGCCGTCAGAGGACGAGAGTTTCGGAATCTCGGTTGCTGAAGCTCTGGCTGCGGGTCTCCCGGTGGTATCAACCGCGCGCGTAGGGGTTGCAGCCCAGGCCAGCGCAGCCGGCGCATCTGTCTCAGTGGACCTTGACGAGATGTCGGTGTCTCGAGGCATTCTCGAAGCATTTGAGCGGAGTGACGAGCTCTCTCTACAAGGGCGAACGTTCGCTCGGAATCGACTCACTTGGGCAGCCGCAGCCAAGAGCATGGAGGAGATTTATCGCAGCGTGACATCCAGCTCCCAAAGTCTCCCCCAGTCTGGTTGAGCATGGCCCTGGCCGCGAAGAGGTTGCCTCGGTAGCGCACGTCACACCGCATGTACGGGCCGCAGAATCAAGCCGCAGTATCCCCCGGCACGACGGCCGCTCGTGCGGTTCGAGCAAGGATCACGACGTCTCCGACCAGCGACCAGTTCTCTACGTACCCGAGGTCAAGGCGCACCGACTCTTCCCAAGTGAGCGTGGAGCGTCCGCCGACCTGCCACGGCCCGGTGATGCCGGGCTTAGCCAAGAACCGGCGATGCACGTGCTCGCCATACTCCGATACTTCACTCGGGAGTGGCGGACGTGGGCCGACGAGCGACATCGAGCCGCCGATCACGTTGAAGAGCTGGGGGAGTTCGTCCAGGCTGAAGCGGCGCATCACGCGGCCGACGGACGTGACGCGCGGGTCGTTGGTCATCTTGAAGAGCACCTCGTTGCCGGCGTCCTGCGACTGCTGCGCCTTGAGCTCGGCGAGTTGGTCTTCGGCATCCACCACCATCGAGCGGAACTTCAACATCTCGAACTCTCGGCCGTGGTAGCCGATGCGCGTCTGCCGGAAGATGACCGGGCCGGGGCTCGAGAGCTTCACGATGAGCGCGAGAAGCAGGAGTAGGGGGCTGATCACGATGACGCCCACCACGGAGAGCGAGAGGTCCATCGTTCGCTTGAGAAAGCGCTGACCCGAGCTGAACTTCGGGGTCTCCACGTGAATCAGGGGCAGGCCCGCGACGGGGCGCGTATGGATGCGCGGGCCGGCGATGTCGGTGATGGCGGGGGCGAGCACCAAGTGCTGGCGGCCCGCCTCGAGGCTCCACGAGATCTGCTTCACCTTGTCGGTGGGGAGGTCGTCGGTGCTCGTCACGACGACCGTGTCGGCGCCGGTCACGACGAGGGCTCGGTCGATAGAGTCGACGTTGCCCATGATCGGAATGCGCGTTCCTTCGAGAACGTCGGCAACCTTGCCGTGCGGCACGCACGCACCCACCACCCGGTAGCCAGCCGACGCGCTGCGCTGCAGATCACGCGCGATCTGCGCGACCGACTGCCGCGATCCGACGAGCAGGACGTTCGCGGAGTACTTGCCCCGCAGACGTTGCGCGACCAGCCACTGCCGCCACAGCCACCGGGTGAGAAGCAGGAAGAAGACGCCGGCCGGCAGCGAGATCAGCAGGTAGCCGCGCGCCACGTCGATGCGCGTGAGGAAGGCGACGATCGCGATCGCCCCGAACACGCCGAAGCTGGCACGCGTCACCCGCGCATACTCGACCGCGCCTACGCCCACGACGCGGTCGCTGCGCGAGTCGGCGAGGGCGAGGGCGAGCATCCACACCGCGATGAGGATGGCGGAGAAGAACCAGTACGAGAACTCACTGAGCCGGCTGTCTTCACGCACCGCCACCTCGACGCGGCCGAGGCCGAACCAGATGATCTGGGTGCCGTAGACGACCCACACGAGCACTAGCAGGTCGGAGATGCGCAGGATGCGGGCGTAGCGCGTGCGCCAGTTGTCGTGCGCGACCGGCGGGGTGGTCGACTCGGCGCGCGGGGCGCGATCGGCGATTGGCTGCGGCGCAGGGAGGGTGGCATCCACCGTCATCGACCCACCTCCTGAACCGTCGGAAACTCCGGGCACGACCGTACCAAGGTCGTGCGACGGAGAGGTTTCGTGTGACGACATGCAGGTTTCTTGAGGTGGGGGGGGAGAGAGCCAGTTTAGCGGCGGAATGGGATCGTTCCCATCGCCGTGATAGCGACGAAAGGATGAACCTGGCCGTGTTTCGGGGCGGTTTCGAGCGGTGACGGTCGCGTGAACAATCGTCGATATCGCCGATCGGTCATTGACCGGAACCGGCTTCGCCTGTCAGCGTGTGACCTGCTTCCCGACGACGCGGGATCGCCACTCGAATGGCGATCACACGACATGGCCACCGTTGACCAGAGGAATGCGCAGACCGTGTCGCGGTCCGCGTCTGACGGTGGCGGATTGTTTCACCGCAAACGACTCGGGGGGGTCACATGCTTGGTATTTCGGCATCCGTTTTTTCTGGGGCTTCGACAGATCTGCCGTCACTTCCGTCGTTCTGGCAGACCGTCACCGACACGTGGGAGACGCTCGCACCGTACTTCCCGCTGGCCATCGCCGGCACGATCGTGTGGGCACTCTGGCTCTACCGGGTCATCCTGTCGGCGCGCACGCCGGCCATCGTCAGCGACTTCCGCACGACGACCTCGGTGATCGTGCCGTCGTACCACGAAGACCCCGACATCCTGCTGCGGTGTCTGCAGACCTGGCGCGCGCAAGACCCCACCGAGATCATCATCGTGCTCGACGTCGCCGACCTCGAGGCCTACGACCGAATCATGGCGCTGGGCGACCCGGTGATCACCCCGGTGCTCTTCGAACACGCCGGCAAGCGCTCGGCGCTCGGCTGCGGCATCCGCCTCGCGACGAGCGAGATCCTCGTGCTCGTCGACTCCGACACCTCCTGGACCCGCGGCCTGCTCGAGAACGTGCAGATGCCCTTCGTCGACCCGATGGTCGGCGGGGTCTCGACCCAGCAGAACGTCTACCAGCGCGGCACGAGCGTGTGGCGCCGGGTCGCCGACTGGCTGGTCGACCTGCGGTACTACAACTACGTGCCCGCCATGGGGCGTGCCGGCGCGGTGGCCTGCATCTCGGGGCGCACCGCGGTCTACCGCCGCTCGGCGGTGATGCCGGTGCTCGAGCACCTCGAGAACGAGTACTTCCTCGGTCGGCGCTGCATCGCCGGCGACGACGGTCGGTTGACCTGGCTCGTGCTCGCCTCGGGCTACAAGACGGTGCACCAGCGCTCGGCCCGGGCGCTGTCGATGTTCCCGTCGAGCTTCACGGCGTTCATCAAGCAGCGCGTGCGGTGGAGCCGCAACTCGTACCGCACCTACCTCACCGCCATCGCCAAGGGATGGCTCTGGCGCACGCCGTTCGTCACCAAGATCACCGTGCTGCAGATCCTGCTGACGCCGGTGACCATGGGGCTGACGATCTTCTACATCCTCTTCAGCCGCCTCGAGGTCTCGTCGATCGGCGTCTGGGCTGTGATCGCCTGGGTGCTGCTGACCCGCGGCATCCGGGGCTTCTCGCACCTGCGTCGCCGGCCGCTCGACATCTTCCTGCTGCCGGTGGTCGCCCTCACGGTGATCTTCATCGCGCTTCCCATCAAGCTCTACGCGTTCGTCACGATGAACAAGCAGGGCTGGCTCACCCGGCACGCCGACCAGATCGGCGGCGACGGCCAGACCGCCAAGACCCTCATCGCCGAGATGCCCTCGTCGGCACCTCCGACCCGTGCGTCGTCGTTCGACGGCCGCGACCAGCCCGAAGCAGTCGCCGCGTGAACGCCCGCACCACCGCCGCACACGCTGCGGCAGGATTCGTGCTGGCCGTGG
>JACEFY010000300.1 GCA_016807485.1 Stenotrophomonas maltophilia
TCTCCGGTCCGGAGATCGGCGGTCGCCAGGGTGAGCCCCGTGAGGACGACGCCCGTACCGTCACCCTCGAGGCGCACCCCGAACCGCGCCGCGAGGTCGCTCAGCAGACGCTCCGGCGGACGGGTCGGCCGGAGGACGGGAGGGAGCTGGGCGGGAGTCGAGTCACTGGGCATATCCCGTCCATCCTCTCATCCGGCGGTCGCGGGGCGGGGACGCGAATCCCCGCCCCGCGATGCTCATGCCCGGCGGCGGAAGAGCGCGACGCCGAGCGCCGCGAGAGCGGCGACGAGCGCGCCACCCGACAGCCACAGCGCGACCGGGTCGCTGCCGGCGGCGACCACGCCGCGTCCGCGTGCGCGCCCGAGTCTCCGTCTGCGTCCGCGTCGGCGTGGCCGTGGCCGTCGGCCTCGGAGACCGCTCCGACCGCGACGACGGGAGCCGGTGCCGCGAGGTCGTCTTCGGTCTGGCCGTCGGCGGCGACCTCCGACCAGTCGGTCTCGCCGGTCACGCACTCCTGCCGCACCGCGAAAGGCACGGCGGAGTCGGCGACCGAAGACGCGAAGATGACGTCCATCGCGACGCTCGCCGCGACACCCCCGTCGACCGGGGTCACGGCGGTGTAGGTGATCTGCGTCGGGATGCCGTCGGCGCCGGAGACGCGGCTGATCGTCCAGGCGCCGTCGAGCACCGGGGTCGCGCCGTCGATGCCCTCGGGCAGATCGAAGACGAGGGCCGTCGTGGGGGAGTCCTCGCAGCCGTGGCTGAAGCTGAAGGTCAGGCGGGTCGAGGCGCCCGCATCCGACTCCTCCGGAGTGACGTGGATGTGCGCCGACGCCGCCAGCGGGGCGGCGACGGCGAGGGCGGCACCGGCGAGGATGCCGGTGACGAGGCGCGCGCGACGGCGCGCAGGGGTGGTGGTGTTCATGAAGATCTCTCTGTGTCGTGCGAAAAGGGGATGCCGCCGCAGCGGCGCTGCTCAGTGAGCGAGCGCCGGCGGCCCCCGTCGCGACACGGATGTGAGGATCTTCGCCGAGTGCAGACGCGGACGCAGCGACACGGGTCGCCGGAGCGTCGCACCCGGAAGGACGACGTCGTCGGCGACGTGCAGGAGGCGCCGGATGCCGCGGGCGAGGGCGCGCAGCATTCGTTCGCCCGTCGCCAGCATGACGAAAGTGACGACGGCGGCGATCGCGTGACCCGCCGTCATCCCGGCCGTCGCGGGGGACAGCGCGGTCGCCAGCGCGACGACGCCGTGCACGTGCCCGTGACCCGCAAGGGGCGCGTCGCTGCCCACAGCGGCGAAGGCGGTGTGCAGCATGAGCTGCGCAGCCGCGACCGTGCCCGCCAGCCGTGCGAGGGAGGGGCGCGCGCCGATGAGCGCGACGGCGATCGGCGCCGCGAGCACGGTGACGGCGATCAGCAGCCAGAGCGGTGGCGCGCCGCCGCCCGCGAACGTATGCGCCGTGGAGGCGACGACGGTCGCGACGGACGCCGCCGCCGACGCGCGGAGAACCCGCAGTCTGCGGGCCCGCATCCGCTCGTTCTGCACGCCTGAAGCCTACCGGCCGCGCGCGGCCCGTCGGGCTGGGCCAATTCCAAGCGTCGAGCGGTAGCGTGATCGCTCGTGACCGTCATCGCCTTCATCATCGGGGTCGTCCTGCTCGTCGTGGGACTCGCCGTCTCGATCGCGCTGCACGAGACGGGTCACCTGCTGCCGGCGAAGAAATTCGGCGTGCGGGTCGGTCAGTACATGATCGGCTTCGGCCCGACGCTGTGGTCGCGCCGCTACGGAGAGACCGAGTACGGGTTCAAGGCGATCCCGCTCGGCGGCTACATCTCGATGGCCGGCATGTACCCGCCGTCGCCCGCCGCGAGCGGTGAGGGCAAAGCCGGGGGCGGGTTCTTCGCCACGATGGTGCAGGATGCGCGGTCCGCGAACGACGAGACCCTCGCAGGCGAGGAGGCGCATCGCAACTTCTACGAGCTGCCGGTGTGGAAGCGGATCGTCATCATGCTCGGCGGCCCGATCATGAACCTTCTGCTCGCCTTCGTCCTGTTCGCCATCGTCTTCAGCGGCATCGGTGTGCAGACGGCCACCACGACGATCGCCTCGGTCAACCAGTGCGTGCTGCAGGCGGACGACGACCCCGAGCGCGCATGCACGGCCGCGGATCCCGCCTCGCCGGCGGCGGCGGCCGGCATCCTCCCCGGCGACGAGATCGTCTCGGTGGGGGGCACCCCGGTCGACACCTTCGCCGACGCCTCCGCCATCATCCAGGCCTCTCCCGGCACGACGCTCCCCGTCGTCGTGGAGCGGGACGGCGCCGAGCAGACCCTGCAGGTCACCCCGATGCTCGCCGAACGTCAGGTGCGCGGCGCGGACGGTGCGGCGACCACCGCCGAGGTCGGGTTCGTCGGCATGACCGCACGGGTGGACTACGTGCGGCAGCCGATCTGGGCGGGACCGGAGTCGGTGCTCGACCAGACGCGGCAGGTCGCGGGGATCATCTGGCAGCTGCCCGCCAAGGTCTACCAGACGGCGGCCGACATGGTCACGGGGCAGGAACGCGACCCGAACGGTCCGCTCTCGGTCGTCGGGGCGGGCCGGCTGGCGGGCGAGGTCGCGGCCGTCGACGCGCCGATCCTCAACCGGGTCTCGGGGCTCCTCGGCCTCCTCGGGTCGCTCAACATCGCGCTGTTCGTGTTCAACCTCATCCCCCTGCTCCCGCTCGACGGCGGCCACGTCGTCGTGGCGCTGTGGGACGGCATCAAGCGGGCCTGGGCGAAGCTCACCGGCCGCCGCGCGCCGAAGCCCGTAGACGCGACCAAGCTCGTGCCGATGACGTTCGTCGTGGTGCTCGCGCTCATCGTGATGGGCGGCATCCTGATCCTCGCCGACGTCGTCAACCCGGTGTCGCTCCTGGGCTGACCGCTGCGCTCACGCCATCGCGTGCGTGACGAGGCTGTCGAGTGTCGTCAGGCCGTCGCGCGACAGGATCGACTCGAGGTGCCCCTGCACCGAGGCGTAGCCGGGACCGCGGAGGGCGTACACGTCGCCGGTCGTCGGGTCGGCCGACACCTCGGTCTCGCCGACGGTCTCGGTGCCGACCGGCACACGCGCCGTGAACGTGTTGTAGAAGCCGATGGATGCCGGGGTCCCGAAGACGTCGACGGTCTTCTGCAGGCCCTGATGGGGGGCGGCGAGGGGCGCGAGGGCGATGCCGA
>JACEFY010000301.1 GCA_016807485.1 Stenotrophomonas maltophilia
TCGTGAGCACCAGCTGTCCTCCGTCGGCGGCCACGTCCACCCGTACGAGGTCGCCGTCGCGCGCACCGCCGGAGAGGAGCGCCATCGCGAGCCGGTCCTGGATCTCGCTCTGGATGAGGCGTCGCAGCGGCCGCGCCCCGAAGATCGGGTCGTAGCCGCGCTCGGCAAGCCACGACCGCGCGTCGGGCGTGACGGCGAGGGTGAGCCGCCGTTCGTGGAGGCGGCGCTGGAGCGCGTCGACCGACAGTTCGACGATCTGGGCGAGGTCGTCTTCGCTCAGTGCCTGGAACATGACGATGTCGTCGAGCCGGTTGAGGAACTCGGGACGGAACGCCTGCCGCACGAGCGCCATGACCTGCTCGCGGCGCACCTCGGTCGGCAGCGACCCGTCGATGAGGATCGGCGAGCCGAGGTTCGACGTGAGGATCAGGATCGTGTTCGTGAAGTCGACCGTCCGGCCCTGGCCGTCGGTGAGGCGGCCATCGTCGAGCACCTGCAGGAGCACGTCGAAGACCTCCGGATGCGCCTTCTCGACCTCGTCGAGGAGCACGACGCCGTAGGGACGGCGGCGCACCGCCTCGGTGAGCTGTCCGCCCTGCTCGTAGCCGATGTAGCCGGGAGGGGCGCCCACGAGCCGCGCCACCGAGTGCTTCTCGCCGTACTCGCTCATGTCGATGCGGACCATCGCCCGCTCGTCGTCGAAGAGGAACTCGGCGAGCGCCTTGGCGAGTTCGGTCTTGCCGACGCCGGTGGGCCCGAGGAAGAGGAACGATCCGGTCGGGCGGTTCGGGTCGCTGATGCCCGCACGGGAGCGGCGGACGGCATCCGACACGGCCTTCACCGCGTCCTTCTGCCCGATGAGACGCTTGCCGAGCTCGGCTTCCAGATGCACGAGCTTCTCGCTCTCGCCCTGCAGCAGCCGGCCGACCGGGATGCCGGTCCACGCCGCGATGACGGCGGCGATGTCTTCATCGGTCACCTGCTCGTTGACCATGCGGGGCTCGCCCGCCGTCGCCGCCTCGGCGCGTTCGGCGTCGGCGATCTCCTGCTCGAGGCGCTTGATGGTCTCGTACTGCAGCTTCGACGCGCGGGCATAGTCGGCTTCGCGGATAGCGCGCTCGAGATCGGTCTGAGCCTGGTCGAGCTGCTTCTTCAGCTCGCCGACCCGATTGAGGCTCGCGCGTTCGCGGGCCCACCGCGCGTCGAGCAGCGCGAGCTCGGCTCCGGCTGCATCCATCTGCTCGCGGAGCTTGGCGCGACGCTCCTTCGACGCGTCGTCCTTCTCCTTCTTGAGGGCGAGCTCTTCCAGCTTCATCCGGTCGACGCTGCGTCGCAGCTGGTCGATCTCGACGGGACTCGAGTCGATCTCCATCTTGAGCCGGCTCATCGCTTCGTCGATGAGGTCGATCGCCTTGTCGGGCAGCTGCCGACTCGGGATGTAGCGGTTCGAGAGCGCGGCGGATGCCACCAGGGCGCTGTCGCTGATCGTCACGCCGTGGTGCGCCTCGTAGCGTCCCTTGAGGCCACGGAGGATCGCGATGGTGTCTTCGACGCTCGGCTCGCCGACGTAGACCTGCTGGAACCGGCGCTCGAGGGCGGCATCCTTCTCGATGAACTCGCGGTACTCGTCGAGCGTCGTCGCGCCGATGAGGCGCAGCTCGCCGCGGGCGAGCATGGGCTTGAGCATGTTGGAAGCCGCGACCGACCCCTCACCGCCACCGGCGCCCATGAGCACATGCAGTTCGTCGATGAAGGTGATGACCCGTCCGTCGGAGTCGGTGATCTCCTTCAGGACGCTCTTGAGTCGCTCTTCGAACTGGCCGCGGTACATCGCACCGGCGACGAGCGCCGAGATGTCGAGGCTGACGAGCTCTTTGTCCTTGAGGGATTCGGCGACGTCGCCCGCCACGATGCGCTGGGCGAGACCCTCGACGACGGCGGTCTTGCCGACGCCGGGCTCGCCGATGAGCACGGGGTTGTTCTTCGTGCGGCGGGTGAGCACCTGGCTGACGCGGCGGATCTCACTGTCGCGGCCGATGACGGGGTCGAGCTTGCCCTGTCGGGCCCGATCGGTGAGGTTGATCCCGAACTGTTCGAGGGCGCTCTTCTGTTCCTCCTGCCCGGGTGCGGGTTGTGCGTTCATTCGTTCTCCTGAAATCGATAGGACTCAAAGTTGAGTCGTCATGGCTCAAGTTTAGCAGAACGCGCTCGATCGATCCAGCCTCACGGATGACCGGGAGCGATGTGAGCCGGGCTTTCCCCGCTCGCAACATCCGGCGCGCGTCGGCGAAACGCGCCCGCCCCATGCTGGGAACCATTCACCGCTCCCCGCCCTTCCCCGGAGGTCCCGATGTCCTATGTGAAACCCGCTGAACTGGTCACCCGCATGGTCGATGCCGGGGCCAACAAGATTCTGATGTCCACTCGCGACACCCTCATCCGCGCCATCATGGGTGGGGCGATCCTGGCACTGGCCGCCGCCTTCGCCATCACGGTGTCTGTGCAGACGGGCCAGCCACTGCTCGGCGCAGTCCTCTTCCCCGTCGGTTTCGTCATGCTGTACCTGATGGGCTTCGATCTGCTGACGGGCGTCTTCACGCTGGCGCCTCTCGCCTGGCTCGACAAACGCCCCGGCGCCACGACGGGCGGCGTCCTCCGCAACTGGGGGCTGGTGTTCCTCGGGAACTTCATCGGCGCGTTCCTCGTCGCCGTCCTCATGGCGATCTACTTCACGTACGGCTTCACGACCGAGCCCAGCGCCGTGGGCCACGCCATCGGCGAGATCGGTCACGGTCGGACGGTGGGATATGCCGACCACGGCATGGGAGGGATGCTGACGCTCTTCGTCCGGGCCGTGCTGTGCAACTGGATGGTCTCCACGGGGGTCGTCATGGCGATGATGAGCGACAGCCTCGTCGGCAAGGTCGTCGGCATGTGGATGCCGATCATGCTCTTCTTCTACATGGGTTTCGAGCACTCGATCGTGAACATGTTCCTCTTCCCCTCCGGACTCCTGCTCGGCGCCGACTTCACCCTGGGGGACTACCTGCTCTGGAACGAGATCCCCACCGTCATCGGAAACCTCGTGGGCGGCATCACCTTCGTCGGGCTGACCCTCTACATCACGCACGGTCGTACCGCACCCGCACGCATCCCGACAGTGCGCACCGGATCGTCGCGCCGCCCGGTGACCCCGGCCGCCGTCGCCGTCGAAGAACCGGCA
>JACEFY010000302.1 GCA_016807485.1 Stenotrophomonas maltophilia
GCCGGCTGCGTCGTCGTACCCGGGCGGCGCACCGTATTCAGCAAATCCGATGCGGCGCGCGGTCTTCGCCCTCGGGATTCCGGGGTCGCGTGATCGGCAGCGCCGCAGATTGCCTGAATACGGTACGCCGCGCGGGCGACGTCCGCTGCCCGGCCCGGATCGACCCGTCAGCCGCGCCGGATGAGGTCGGCCGCGACCTCACCGATCACGATCGCGGGTGCGTTGGTGTGACCGCGGATGACGGTCGGCATGACCGATGCGTCCGCGACGCGCAGGCCGGCGACGCCGCGGACGCGCAGCTCCGGATCGACGACGGATGCCGCATCCTCGCCCATTCGGGCGGTGCCGACCGGGTGGTAGAGCGTGTGCGAATAGCGTCGCATCGACAGCTCGATCCGCTCGTCCGCGGTCATCGTCTCGCCGCCTTCCGGCTGCACCCACCCGCCGGTCGTGACGGCGGAGAGCGCGTCGGTCGCGATGAGCCGCTCGCACTCGGCGAGCCCGGCGCGGAGCGTCGCGGCGTCGATGCCGTCGGGGTCCGACAGGTAGCCGGGGTCGATGATCGCGGGTTCCGCGGGGTCGGCCGAGGCGAGGCGGATCGTCCCACGGCTGCGGGGCCGGAGGAGGATCGCGCCGACGGTGAGCCCTTCGGCCGGAAGCGGGATGAGACCTTCGCCGACGTAGGGCGCCGCCGCGAAGATGATCTCGATGTCGGGGAGGCCGCCCGGGGCGCCGTGCGTGTCGGCCACTGCAGTGCGGATGAAGCCGTACGCCTCCGCGACGTTCGAGGTGAGCATGCCGGTGCGCGTGGCGAGGTAGCGGGCGAGCTGCGCCGGCTTCTCCGCTCCGTACAGCGTGCCGCCCCGCGCGGCGGGCGCGAGGCCGGCGACGAGGTGGTCCTGCAGGTTCTCGCCGACCTCGGGCGCGTCCACGATCTGCCGGATGCCGTGTTCGGCCAGGTGCGCGGCGGGGCCGATGCCGCTCAGCAGGAGCAGCTGCGGGGTGTTGATCGCGCCGCCGCACAGGATCACTTCGCGCCGCGCCCGAGCCTGCCGGGCGATGCCGTCGACCTCGACGTAGACCCCCGTCGCCCGCGGCTCGCCGCCGTCGCCATCGAAGGTCACCCGGCGCACGAGGGCGTTCGTGAGCACCCGCAGGTTGCGTCGGCGCCGCGCCGGGCGCAGGTACGCGTCGGCGGTCGACGCGCGCGCTCCGCGGTGCTGGGAGACCATCGTCTGCGAGAACCCCTGGTCGGTCGGGTGGTTGGCGCCGGTCACCGGATGCCCGAGCTCGCGCGCGGCGGCGAGGAACGCCGACGTGTGCGGGCGGGGATCGCGCTGCGCCTCGACCGCCTGGGGGCCGTCGGTGCCCTGCGTCGGGTCGGTGGCATCCTGCGTCCGTTCGACGCGCCGGAAGTAGGGGACGAGCGCGTCCCAGGACCATCGCGGTCCGGCGGTGGTGGCCCACTCGTCGTAGTCGCCCGCGAACCCGCGGATCCACATCATGGCGTTGAGCGACGACGACCCGCCGAGCGTCTTCCCGCGCGGCCAGTAGACGGTCCGTCCTTCGAGAGCCGGTTGCGGCACGGTGTCGTAGTTCCAGTCGTAGCGCCCGCGGAAGAGCTTCGAGAAGGCGGCCGGGATGTGCAGTTCGAGCGCCCGGTCGACCGGACCCGCTTCGAGCAGCAGCACCGTCACCGCCGGGTCTTCACTCAGCCGGGCGGCCAGCGCGGCGCCGGCCGACCCCGCGCCGACGACGATGTAGTCCGCGTCGAGGCCGCGCGCGCTCACGCGCCGAAGGCCTTCGCGAGGGTCACGGCCATCTTCGGCCAGTTGCCGTCGATGCGGAACCGGGTGAAGCCCTCGCACACCGCCGCGCCCGTGCGGGAGGTCACGAACCACGGCGGCTTCGGCAGCACCGACGGCACGCGCCCGCGCAGTGCCATGCCCACCGAGCGGGGGAACGGCCGGAACGGCCCGCGCACGACGGTGCGCTCGACGGCGTCCAGCAGCAGGGCGTTGTGGACGATACCGATGCCGCTCGGGGCGTCGTCGATGGTCCCGCCCGGGAAGGCTCCCCAGGTCGCGGTGGGTGTCAGGAAGCCGAAAGCGGTCCACGCGTTCACGGCGACCGTGCCGTAGCGGAGGTCCACCAGGGCCCGCTCGAAGTCCATGCCGAGGGCGGCATGTGTCGCGGGGTCGATCAGGATGTTGGCGCCGAGTGTTCCGGTCAGACGGTCGTTGGCGTGCGCGATGGCCGCATCGAGGAACTCCTGACCCGTGCCGGGAAGGTCGACGATGCCCAGCACGGGGGCGAAGTACTCGGTCGACTCGAGCGCCGCGGCGCCGTCGGCATCGGTCTCGATCAGCGCGCGCGTGCCGTCGCCGCACCACGCCGCGTCGGGGTAGGCGGCGCGGGCGGCATCCATCTTGCCGGCGCTCTGGGGGTACCAGACGGGGCGCCGTGGTGCGCGGTCGTACGCGGCGCGGAGCGCCTCGACGAAGGCCGCCCGCTGCGGCCAGTCGGCGCTCAGCAGCACCACCTGCCCGGCGATGCAGTTGTGGCCGCTGTTGTGCAGCCGCATCGTGACGATGTGCTCGGCGTGATAGGCGAGGTCGGCCTCCGACCACTCGCCCGGGACGACGATGATCGGCGCCACCCCGCCGAGTTCGGCGGTGATGGGGATCGTCAGCTTCGGCGTCGCGGGCCGGGGCCCCGTGCCCCAGACGATCGCGCGGAACGTGGCTTCCGACCCCGTGATGTGGACGTGCTCGATGTCGGGATGCTGCGTCAGGTACGCGCCGACGTCTCCGCCACCGCGGACGATCCGGAGGTACCCCGGCTCGATGAGCGGAGCGAGGGCCCGTTCGAACACCGGCACGAGGGCGTCTTGCGTGGGGTTCACCTTGAGGATCGAGACCCGGTTGAACGCCATCAACTCATAGAGCACGTCGAGATACGGGATCGAGGTGATGTTGCCCGCGCCGAGCACGAGTCCCACGCCTCCCGAGCTGCCGGGCGTGCGCTGCGCGAGACCGGCGGCGCGGACCGCGTCGGCGACGGTGACGCCGGGAGTCAGCCACACTTCCGTCGTATAGCCGGAGAGGAGGAGCGCGTCGGTCGCGTTCAGCGGGGAGGTGTGCACGACGGTGCGCCCCCCGGGCGCCGACCCGATCTTCACGTCGTCGAGCGGGCTGCCGCCCGTCGCG
>JACEFY010000303.1 GCA_016807485.1 Stenotrophomonas maltophilia
CGGCGGGAAGCTGGGTGTCTTCGTATACGAGGAAGAACTGCGAGCCGTTGGTGTCGGGGCCGGCGTTGGCCATCGCCAGCGTGCCCGCCGGGTAGGTCTCGGTGCCGTCGAGCTCGTCGGCGTACCGATAGCCCGGTCCGCCCATCCCCGTGGCGGAAGGATCGCCGCACTGCAGCACGAAGATGCCCTCGACGGTGAGTCGGTGGCACGTGGTGCCGTCGAAGTAGCCCTGCTCGGCGAGGGAGACGAAGCTCCCGACGGTGCAGGGTGTCCGATCGGCGTCCAGGGTGAGGGTGATGTCGCCGGCGGAGGTCTGCAGCGTCGCGGTCACGTCGCCGGACTGGGCCGGCTCGGACGGCGGAACGTCGACGTCGCGCACCCCACCGGGGGCTTCGGTGTACTCGCATCCTTGCGCTCCGGGCGTCGACCCCTCGGACGGTGCCTGTCCGGCACAGGCGGTCAGGGTGAGCAGCAGACCCACCGCGGCCGCGGCGGAGAGCAATCGTGAGCGCATGCCGACAGCCTACGGTCCGCATGCGCGAGCGATCCGACGCCGGCGGGTCCCCTGTCCCACCCTCGTCCGTGAGCCAGCGCGTGGTGATGAGATGTGCAGGATGCCGCGTGCGTGTGTGCGCCGTGCCGAGCATGCGCCGTGACCGGGATCTTCCGGTGGACCGGCTCGTCGGTCCTGCAGAGCCGCCGATTGCCCCCGGCGGCGTGGGGTGTGCGCTCGCACTCCCGGACTACCGACTGAACGCCGGCGTCAGATCAGGTCGCTCTGCCAGTTGGCCTCCTGGATGCGGATGTCGAGCTCGCGCCATTCCTTCGCAAGCGCATCGGCGCGCGCGCGGACGGCGGCGACATCGATCGCCGCGACGTAGCGGATCTCCGACTGGCTGTAGCGGTCGCCGCGGGCGGCCCCGGCATCCGCCGCCTGCGTGTAGGCCTGCACGCGCAGCCGGAGCACGTCGCGGCGGGCCAGCGCATCCGTGAGCGTCGTGCCGTCGGCGAGGGTCGCCTCGAGATTCGTGCGGTTGATTCGCGCGATCAGATCGGCGAGGCGTTCGGCGACGCGGTCATGCTCGGCCAGCAGCGCGGTGGGGTCTTCGACGGGCGGCTCGCCCTCCTGCACGCGCGCGTGCTGCGCCGCGCGCTGGGCGAGCTGGGCGAGCCGGGTGGCGAGGGCGGCGCGCTCCGCGAGCGCTTCGGCGAGCTTCACCGCGCCGGCTCCGCGCCGCGGCGGCGACCGACCCAGACCGTCAGCGCACCCACGACGACGAACGACACCGAAATGATGACCACGTAGAGCAACACCGTTCCCCATCCCCCCGGATTGTTCGGGTTGAGGAACGGGTAGGGGTACCAGTACGGAGTCCCATCGATGGGATTCGTCACCAGCGGACCGCGCACGAGCGTATAGGCCGTCCAGATCAACGGGAAGATCAGGATCAACAGGGCCGTCCGGCGGCGCAGCGCGCGCCGGTAAGGGCCGACGAACAGATCGACGAGGAGGAAGAGCGGGCCGATGAGATGGAGCACCTCGTTCGACCAAGGCACAGGTTCGCTGCCCTGGGGAAGCGTGTAGCCCCGCAGGAGGAGGTTGTAGACGACGCCGGTGATGATCATGTAGGTCGTCGCGCACGCCAGGGCTGTGGCGAGTCCGGCCGGCTCCGGCGCGGCGTCGGAGTGTCCTCGGAGCCCACGGGCACCGGCAACCCCGAGCACCCCGGCCGCGATGACGTTGGAGAGAATCGTGAAGAAGCTGAAGAAGTTCGCGACCACCGTGCCGACGTCGCGCCCCCCCTCTGCGGTCGTCTTGATCGATGCGACGAGTTGCGTGACGATCGCGGCGGTGATGATGACGGCCATCACGAGCCGCAACGCCGACCACGCCGTGGCCCATGTCCGAGTGCGCATGTCCGAACACTAGCGGCTCACGGGTCGCGGAGCCCAGGTCGGTAGGATGGGGTGTAACCGTCCGACAAGCGGGGGAGAAGGCCCATGCCAGGCATTGTGATCGTCGGCGTCCAGTGGGGAGACGAGGGCAAGGGCAAAGCCACCGACCTCCTCGGGGAGCGTACCGACTGGGTCGTCAAGTTCAACGGCGGTAACAACGCCGGCCACACCGTCGTCATCGGTGACGAGAAGTACGCCCTGCACCTGCTGCCGTCCGGCATCCTCTCGCCCGGAGTGAACGCCGTGATCGGCAACGGCGTGGTCGTCGACCTCGAGGTGCTCTTCGCCGAGCTCGAGGCGCTCAATGCCCGCGGCCTCGACACGTCGCGCCTCCGCGTGAGCGCGAACGCGCACGTCATCACCCAGTACCACCGCACGCTCGACAAGGTGACCGAGCGCTTCCTCGGCAAGCGCATGATCGGCACCACCGGGCGCGGCATCGGCCCGAGCTACGCCGACAAGATCAACCGCGTCGGCATCCGCATCCAAGACCTCTTCGACGAGAACATCCTCCGGCAGAAGGTCGAGGGCGCCCTCGACCAGAAGAACCACCTGCTGGTGAAGATCTTCAACCGTCGCGCGATCAGCGCCGACGAGATCGTCGAAGACCTGCTGTCGTACGTCGACCGCCTGCGGCCGATGGTCGCCGACACGTCGCTGCTGCTGAACGACGCGCTGGATGCCGGCGACGTCGTCGTGTTCGAGGGCGGCCAGGCGACCATGCTCGACGTCGACCACGGCACGTACCCGTTCGTCACGTCGTCGTCGGCGACCGCGGGCGGTGCGTCCACCGGGTCGGGCGTCGGCCCCAACCGCCTCGACCGCATCGTCGGCATCGTGAAGGCCTACACGACCCGCGTGGGCTCCGGTCCTTTCCCGACCGAGCTGTTCGACGAGCAGGGCGAGTGGCTGCGCAAGCGCGGCTTCGAGTTCGGCACGACGACGGGGCGCCCCCGCCGCGTCGGCTGGTACGACGCCCCGATCACCCGCTACGCCACCCGGATCAACGGCATCACCGATCTCGTCATGACCAAGCTCGACATCCTCACGGGGCTCGACCAGATCCCCGTCTGCGTCGCCTACGACGTCGACGGCGAACGCTTCGACGAGGTGCCGGTCAACCAGAGCGACTTCCACCACGCCACCCCGATCCTGGAGTACTTCCCGGGGTGGAAGGACGACATCTCCGGTGCGCGCACCTTCGACGACCTCCCGCTGGAGGCGCAGGACTACGT
>JACEFY010000304.1 GCA_016807485.1 Stenotrophomonas maltophilia
GGTCGAACGATTGACGCACGATGTTCGGCACGTACATGCCGGGCCCGCCGTCCTGCCCCGGTGCGATCTGCATGTACGGCAGCCGCAGCTCGCCGAAGATCTCGACGTGGTGGGTGTCGCCCACCGCGATCGGCGTCTCACGCCGCACGATGAGCGACGGGTGCTGCTGCAGGTACCAGAGCACCTCGCTCTGCGCGGGCAGCTGGTCGAGGGCGTAGCGCACTCCGTCGAGGTCGAATGCGATGTCTTCCGGCGGCACCTCGGCACCGTCGATCGTGAGCGTGATGGTGCCCACGGAGGAGAGCCAGAGACTCCGGTACCAGGGCAGGGTGAGGTTCAGCGCAAGGCCGTCCGGGTGTGGGCGGAGGCTGTCTTCGGCGATGAGTCCGTTGGGCATCGGGGTGTTCCTTCGTGTTCGACGGTGGATGCCGCGCTCAGAGCGCGTCGGCGATCTGGCGCAGGAGCGAATGCTGGCGGCGCACCTGCTCGACCGCGCGCCACGGTTCGCGGTCGCCCTCGTACTCGCTCGACAGGTAGCCGGAGTATCCGGCATCCCGCATCGCGCGCAGCACCGGCTCCCAGGGGATCTGCTGGTCTTCGAGCGCGTCGTCGATGTCGTGGAACTTCGCCTGGACGAACACGACGTAAGGCGCGACGGCGGCGAAATCGGCAGGATCCACGCCGATGCCGTCGAGGAACGCCGGCCGTCGGCCGGGCAGCTCGCCGGGGCGCAGCGGGATGGGGCGGTCTTGGAAGATGCCCGTGTCGATGAGGAGTCCGAAGTGCTTCGTCCCGGTGCGTTCGATCAGTGCGATGTAGTCGTCGACGACCTCATGCCGGATCGGCGTGGGCGAGTGGATCTCCGGGCAGATGACGACGTCGAGCTCGGCAGCGAGCGGGAGCGATGCTTCGACGACCTCGGTCCAGATGGGGTGCGGGATGAGGTCGCTGGAGACGACGCCGATCTTGGGGCGCACGAACCGGAAGCCGAGACGGTGGGCGAGCCGGAGATCGCGCTGGAGCGCTGCGGCGCCCTCGGCGACCGTCATGTCGCGCCCGTTCGCGCCGCTCGAGTGCAGACGGGTGTCGATCCACGAGCCGTAGTTGGTGGGTTCGAGTCCGTACTTCTCGAGCAGCCGGACCCACTCGTCGACCCACGCCTGCGGCGGATTCGGGTAGTTCGGTACGTGCCCCTCGCCGAGGATCTCGATGCCGGTCGCGCCGATATCGGCGATGCCGGCCATCGCCGTCTCGAGGTCGAGCACGGTGCCGTAGTCGCCCATGAAGCTGTAAAGGCTCACGCCGTATCGGAAGGGGGCGCCGGTCGCCTCGGGAGTCAGCGTCATGTGCTTGCTGACGCGGTAGGTCGAAGGCTGGTGCTCCTGCGGGATGTACGACATCCGCAGGCGCAGCTCGATCGTGACCTCGTGCACGCCGTCGGGCAGTCCGCCGGCGAGCGGCACCGTGATGATCGCGGCATCCTCGAGCGGCCAGCGCAGGTCGTCGCTCTCCCACAGCTCGGCGAGCGAGTGGGTCTGCCCCTGCAGTGTCCAGCGGGGGACGTCGGCGGGCACATCCACGAGGTCACCCACGCGCACCGCGATGCCGTCGATGAGCGAAGCCGCCATGCCGCGGTACGACGGCATCCGCACACGGAACTGGAAGCCGGTGATCTCACCGCCCTCTCGGACGTTGCGGAAGCCGACGGATTGGAGGAGGTCGCGTTCGAGGAGCATGGCGTGGCACTCTCTGCCGGAGGGCGGCCGCGCGCGTTGCGGCGACCAGACGGCGCATCGTCACGCCGTGCGTTCAGCCTATCCGGCTTAGTCGCTTTTCGGCATAAGTAAGCCTGATGGGCGCGTAACCAGGATGGATGCCGCCGCCTCGCCCCGCCGCGGGGCCTGCGCACGTTGCCTGGCCTGGCGCCGCGCCGCATCGAGTCCACCCCGCCTCGCCGGGAAGTGGTCGCGTCGTGCGGGTATCCCGGGTGGGATGCCGCAATGAGCGCCCACTCCTCGCGGTCCGGGCGGCCGGGCGCCCGGGGCTGTGGGCCCGTGCCACAACCGTGGCGGCATCCGGTTATGATCGTGGAGGTGCGGCGCTCGCGCGCGGCACCTCATCTGAAGCCAGAGACCGAGACGCGATTGCGACCCGACCGAGGCCTCGGGGATGTAGTTCAATGGCAGAACTTCAGCTTCCCAAGCTGATAGCGCGGGTTCGATTCCCGTCATCCCCTCCACCTAACGCCCTCACTCCAGCGGCGGATCGAGACCGGCGAGCGCCTCCTCCATCCGCGCCGCCATCTCGGCGTAGCCCCGGTCGTTCGGATGCAGCCCGTCGTCGGCCATCCAGCTGTCGGCGTCGGCCGCATAGTGGCCGTCGAGCCAGCGGCTCGCTCCCCCGATCCAGTCGGCGCCGATGTCCGCGGCATCCTCCCGCACCCATCCGATGATCACGTCGACCGATGCCGGGCGCTCGGCGGTGTACCAGAACGGCTCGACGACGATGATCCGCGCGTCGGGGAGCGCATCGTGCAGCCGGGTGAGATCGGTGCGGATGGCGGTGCGGATGCGGGCGGGGTCCCGGTCGTAGCTGAAGTTGTCGTTCAGTCCCATCGTGACGAACACGATGTCGGGGCGCTGGCCGATGATCTGGTCGGGCAGGTCGCCCGTGCCGACCGTCGTGCGGTTGTTGACGAAGCCGAGCCCGTTGACGCTCGGGTTGAACTCGCGCCAGCCGTGCCGCTCACTGACGAGCGTCGACCAGCGCCTTGCGGGGTCGGAGGCTCCGGTGCCGAGCGTGTAGGAGTCGCCGTAGAAGGCGGCGAGCGTCCGGTCGTCGACGGAATCCGCCGGCGCCGCGCACGCCGACAGCAACAGTCCGGCGCCCACGAGGACGCCGAGGCCGCGGAGGAGCGGGCGGATGCGCATGCCTCTTGTTCGTCGCCGGGCGCGGAGCGGATGGGTGGCCCTCGGCGACCTCGGCCGGCGTGCGGCCGTCGGTATCAGACGACGCATGACCGCCCTCCTCTTCCGATGACGGCACGATACCGCGTGCCGCAACCGGATGCGGGGCTTCCCGCAGGATGGGGCGCCACCATGACCTGCCGACAGATCGAGGACGAGCTCACGGCCGTGCGCGCCGAGCGCGCGGGCGTGCAGGCGGA
>JACEFY010000305.1 GCA_016807485.1 Stenotrophomonas maltophilia
CGAGGTGCGAGTAGCTGCCCGCCGAGGCGGCCATGAGCAGCGACTGCAGCAGCGAGAAGGTGTGCGTCGGCTTGGTGAGCATGGCCGACCCGGTCGCGAACGCGAGGTTGCGCACAGCCTCGTCGTCGTCGGTCTGGGCGCGCAGCCAGGCGTCCCACGAGATGCTGTCCCACTCGGCGGCCTTGGCGTGCGCCCACGGCCGGTCGGGATCGATCTCGGCGACCATCGCATCGAGTCGCTCGGTGATCTCGGCGATGACCTTCTCGGTCTCGGGCGACACCGGGAACATCTCGCCCGTGAAGCGGTGCGCGACCCCGTCGGGTCCGACGTAGACGCTGTCACCCTCGCGGTAGCGGCTGAAGGTGTCGAGTCCGAGCTCGGCGACGGTCTCGATGAGGGCGTGCTGGTCGGGGCTCACCCACTGGCCGCCGATCTCGAGCATGGCGCCGTCGATGACGTCGGTCCAGAGGCGGCCGCCGACGCGGTCGCGCGCCTCGAGCACCGCGACCGACAGCCCGGCCTTCTTCAGCTCGTGGGCGGCCGTGAGGCCGGCGGCCCCGGCTCCGACGATGACGACGTCACGGGTGATCTCGGTCATGGAGTGGTTCCTGTTCTCAGGGGTGGATGCGGGTGCGGATGCGGTCAGGCGGCGGCGAGCGCGGCGGCGACGACGTCGAGGCCCTCGTGCAGCAGCTCGTCGCCGATCGAGAGGGGCGGGAGGAACCGGATGACGTTGCCGTACGTGCCGCACGTGAGCACGATGACCCCCTCGGCGATCGCGGCTTTCGCGACGGCGGCGGTGAGGGCGGCATCCGGAGCCTTCGTGGCGGGATCGACGAACTCGGCGGCGATCATCGCCCCGTGACCGCGGATGTCGCCGATGCGCGGGTCGCCTGCCTGCAGCGACTCGAGGCGCGCGCGCAGGATCCCCCCGATCTCGCGCGCGCGCTCGAGCAGCCCGTCGTGCTCGAAGGCCTCGATCGAGGCCAGGGCGGCCGCACAGGCGACGGGGTTCCCTCCATACGTCCCCCCGAGCCCGCCGCTGTGCGACGCGTCCATGATGTCGGCACGCCCCGTCACGGCGGCCAAGGGCATGCCCCCCGCAATCCCCTTGGCCGTCGTGACGAGGTCCGGAACGATGCCGAACAGTTCGCTCGCGAACATGACCCCCGTGCGAGCGAAACCGGACTGCACCTCGTCGGCGATGAAGACGACGCCGTTCGCGCGGCACCACTCCACGATCGCCGGCAAGAACCCCTCCGCGGGGACGATAAACCCGCCCTCGCCCTGGATGGGCTCGATGATGACGGCGGCGAGGTTCGCGGCGCCGATCTGCTTCTCCATGATCGAGATGGCGCGCTCCGCCGCCTCCGCCCCCGACAGGCCGTCCCGGTACGGGTACGACATCGGTGCGCGGTAGATCTCGCCGGCGAACGGTCCGAATCCGCTCTTGTACGGCATGGCCTTCGCCGTGAGACCCATGGTGAGGTTCGTGCGCCCGTGGTAGGCGTGGTCGAACGCGACGACGGCCTGGCGCCCGGTCGCCTTCCGGGCGATCTTCACCGCGTTCTCGACGGCCTCGGCACCGGAGTTGAACAGGGCGGTCTTCTTCTCGTGGTCGCCGGGCGTCACGCGGTTGAGCGCCTCGGCGACGGCGACGTAGTCCTCGTACGGGGAGATCATGAAGCAGGTGTGGGTGAACTGCGCGGCCTGGGCGGCGATCGCGGCGGCGACCTTCGGGTGCGCGTTGCCGACCGTCGTGACCGCGATGCCGGAGCCCAGGTCGATGAGCGAGTTGCCGTCGGCGTCGACGACGACGCCCCCGCCGGCTGCGACCGCATGGATGGGCACCGTGTGGCCGACGCCGGCCGCGACAGCGGCAGCTTTGCGTGCGAGGAGCTCTTGCGACCGCGGGCCGGGCAGGGCCGTGACGAGGCGCCGCTCCTGCGGCAGGGTCGGTCCGCCCAGAGGGGCGGTGCGAGTCGCTTCGGTGATGCTCATGCCGGTGAGCGTAGGGTGCCCCGGCATCACGGCACACCCTCCGCCGTGTACATTCTTGACATCACCGTGTACGCGGTGTCCACCACCGAGGAGGATGCGGGTGAGTCACGACCCCCAACCGACCCTGCGCGCGCTGCTCGCCCGCCGCGAGCTGCTGCTCCGCTGGGAGTCGGCAGAAGCGGACCTCCCGCCGGAGGCCCTGGACGCCCCGCTGCGGTGGGTGCACAGCTCGGACCTCGCCGACCCGACCCCCTTCCTCGCCGACGACCTCCTCCTCCTCACGACCGGGAAGCAGTTCGCCGCGGAGGCAGACGCCGACGAGTACCGCGCCTACGTCGCGCGCCTGCGGGCGCGAGGGGTGCGGGGGCTCGGATTCGGCACCGAAGTGGTGCGCGACGGCATCCCTCCCGCGCTCGCAGACGCCTGCCGGGATGCCGGGATGCCGCTGTTCGAAGTCCCCTATCGCACGCCGTTCATCGCACTCGCGCGGGCCAACGCCGAGGCGATCGCGGCACAGGCGTATGCGCGCCGCACGTGGGCGCTGTCCGCGCAGCGTGCGATCTCCCTCGCCGCGCTCCGCCCCGACGGCCTGGGCGCGACCGTGGCCGAACTCGGCAGACAGCTCGACGCCTGGACCGGTCTGTTCGATGCGACCGGCACGCTGACGCGCGAGCATCCGATCGGCGGCCTCGACCCGGCCGTGCGCGACGAACTGACGGCCGAGGTGGGCGCCGTGCTCCGGCGCGGTGCGCGCGCCGGCTCGAGCGTCGAGATCGGCGGCGAGCGCTTCACGCTGCAGACCCTCGGACGCGGCGGTCACCTGCGTGGGGCGATCGTCATCGCCGGCGGCGAGCTCGACCTGGAAGGGCGCGGCGTGGTCACCTCGGTGATCGCGATGGCCGGGCTCGCGCTCGAGCAGAACGTCGGGCTCAACCGCGCGCGCGACGCCGTGCGTGCGGGACTCGTCCAGAGCCTTCTGGCCGACGACCCGAGTCTCGCCCGACGGGTGGCACGGGAGCTGTGGGGCGCGCTTCCCGCCGCTCCTGTCGTCGTCGCCGTGGCCGAGGTGGCATCTGCGCGTGCCGAGGCCGCCGCCGACTGGCTCGAGCTGCGCGCCGCCGACCACGCGATCTTCCACGGGCGCGGCCCGCACGGCCGGGTCGT
>JACEFY010000306.1 GCA_016807485.1 Stenotrophomonas maltophilia
CGCCGCAGCCGTGCCGGCTCCGCGAGTGGGTCTGGGCACCGACGTCCACGCCTTCGGGGGAACGGGATCGCTCTGGCTCGCCGGCCTGGAATGGCCCGGCGAGACGCCCCTCTCCGGGCATTCCGACGGCGACGCCGTCGCCCACGCCATCGTCGACGCCGTTCTGGCCGCGGCCGGCCTGGGCGACATCGGCACGCACTTCGGCACCGACCAGCCTGCCTACGCGGGCGCGCACGCGGCCGCTTTCCTCTCGCGCACGCGCGCGCTCGTCGCGGAGGCGGGGTTCGCCATCGGGAACGTGTCCGTGCAGGTGCAGTCGAACCGCCCGAAGCTCGCGCCGCGCCGCGCCGAGGCGGAAGCGGCGCTGTCGGCCGCACTCGGCGCCCCGGTGGCGGTGTCGGCCACCACGACCGACGGGCTCGGCTTCACCGGAAGCGGCGACGGCGTCGCGGCGTTCGCGGTCGCGCTCGTCGTGCCGCGGGCCGAGTGAACTCGGGCGGAGGGCTCAGAGCGCGCGCGTCATGAACGTCGAATGCGGGTCGGGCCGGTAGCTGCCGAACGGACCGCACTCCACGAATCCCTCGCTGGCGTACAGGGCGCGTGCCGGCGCGAAGTACTCTTCGGCGCCGGTCTCCAGCCACAGTGTCGCGATGCCGCGTCGACGCGCCTCGTCGACGATGTGGCGCAGGAGCGCCCGCCCCGCGCCGGTGCCCCGGAAGCGGTCGTCGACCCGCATCGACTTGAGTTCGCCGCTCGACGGCTCGCGCTGGTGGAGCGCGCCGATGCCGACGAGATCGTCGCCCTGCCACGCCGACCACACGGTGATCTCGGGGCTCCGCAGTGCGTCGAGGCCGAGCGCGTGCACGCTCTCGGCCGGCGAGGTGTCGAACATACCGGCGAGATGGATGCCGACCAGTCGCCGGATCGCGGCGCCGGACAGATCGTCGACACGGATCGAGAGGGGCACGTCGTCCAGCCTGCCGCGTGGAGGTTTCTCCGATGTTTCCCGCACCACTCACGCCTCGATCGCAAACGGGCCGGGGTCGCGGGTCGCGCGGGACCCCCACGCCAGAACGGCCAGCCCCGCTCCGAGCACGACGAGCCCGACTATCGCGAGCAGCGACAGGTGCTCGCCGAGCACGGTGATGCCGAGGAGGGTCGCCGTCAGTGGCTCCCCGAGGGTCAGGGTCGCCGCCGTCGCCGCGGACAGCCCCTGCAGACCCCAGGTGAAGAGGATGTATGCCACGGCGATCGTGGCGAGCCCCAGCCACAGCGCCATGATGATTCCGGTCGGCTCGCGCAGCCAGCCGACGTCGACGAACGGCAGCGCGAGCGCGCACAGCACCGCCGAACCGGCACCCATGCTGCCGACCACCGTGAACGCGTCCCATCCGGCGTCGAGGAGACGCCGCTGCACGTTGGCGATGACGGCGAACGAGGCGCCCGCGCCGATGGCGCCGACGATCCCGATGGGGTCGGTGCCGCCGCCGGTCGATCCGCCTGCCCCGAGGAGGACGACACCGGCGGTGGCCAGCGCCGTCGCCGAGAGCCACACACGGGAGGGGAGTCGGCGGGTCAGCGCCCATTCGAGCAGTCCTGCCAGCACCGGAGCCGACCCCAGCGCGATCACGGTGCTCACCGCGACGCCGTTGCGCTCGGTACCGAGGAAGAAGAGGGGCTGGTAGACGGCGAGGCACGCGCCGGTGAGCGCCATCAGCAGCAGCGGGCGGGCCGTGAGCGGCGGTCGGGCTGCGGTGGCCGAACGCGCGTGACGCCGAGCGAGCGCGAGGGCGACGAGGGCGAGTGCGGTGCCACCGATCACCATCCGCATCACGCCGATCGACAGCGGCGTCGTCCCGTCCGGTCCGAGGGCTTGGGAGGTGCCGGTCGTGCCGAACAGCACGGCGGCGGCGAGGACAGCGAGAACGGAGCGCACCTACCAGTTCTACCGTGCGCCGGTAGGCTGGGGCGGTGACGGTTCGGCTCTATGACACTCAGGCGCAGGCGCTGCGTGACTTCGCGCCCCTGGATCCCGCGAACGTCACCATGTACGTCTGCGGTCCGACGGTGCAGTCCGAGCCCGGCATCCACCACCTGCGGGCGGCGCTCGCGTTCGATCTGCTGCGTCGCTGGCTCGTCCGCCGCTACGGCCGCGTGACGTTCGTGCGCAATGTGACCGACATCGACGACAAGGTGCTTGCGGGCGCGACCGACCGCGAGCCGTGGTGGGCGCTCGCCTACCGCGTGGAGCAGGAGTTCTCTCGCGCGTATGCCGCGATCGGCATCCTTCCGCCGACCTACGAGCCGCGCGCGACGGCATCCATTCCGCAGATGATCGAACTCATCGGCACCCTGATCTCGGCCGGTCATGCCTACGCGGCCGAGGGCGATGTCTACTTCGACGTGCGGTCGTGGCCGTTGTACGGTGCGCTGACCCGCCAGTCGATCGACGCGATGGAGCCAGCGGCCGACGCCGACCCGCGCGGGAAGCGCGACCCGCGCGATTTCGCGCTGTGGAAGGCCGCGAAAGCGGACGAGCCGCGCGACGCCGTCTGGAACTCGCCCTGGGGCCCTGGTCGCCCGGGATGGCACATCGAGTGCTCGGCGATGAGCCGGCGCTACCTCGGCCCCGAGTTCGACATCCACGGGGGCGGCCTCGACCTCCGCTTCCCGCACCACGAGAACGAGCTGGCGCAGTCCACCGCCGCCGGCGACGCGTTCGCGCGCTACTGGGTGCACAACGGGCTCGTGACGGTCGGCGATCAGAAGATGTCGAAGTCGCTCGGCAACTACCTGCCCGCCGGGCGCGTGCTCGCCGAGCGCGACCCCCTCGTCGTCCGCTATGCGCTGGGCGCTGCGCACTACCGGTCGAACCTCGATCTCACGCCGGCGAGCTTCGACGAGGCCGAGGCCGCGCTGGGCCGCATCCGCACGTTCCAGCAGCGCGCGAAGCGCGTGCTCGGCACGGCGAGCTGGCTGACCGCCGCTGAGCTGCCGGAGGCGTTCGCTGCCGCGCTCGACGACGACCTCGGCGTGCCGCAGGCCCTCGCCGTGCTGCACGACACCGTGCGCTCCGGCAACGCCGCCCTCGACGCCGGCGACCATGACGCGGCGGCGACCGCGTCGGTGCAGGTGGCGCGCATGACCGGGATCCTCGGGATGA
>JACEFY010000307.1 GCA_016807485.1 Stenotrophomonas maltophilia
GGCGGCGGATGCGGCGTCGATCGAGCGGATCGCGGCATCCCGATCGACGGCGTATGTGCGCTCGGGCGCCCCGCCGCCGGCGCCGGCCGACCAGACGACGATGTCGCTCCCGCTCACGAGCTCAGTGAACCGGGCGAGGTCGAACGCCTCGATGTCGGCGACGAGCGGCGTCGCGCCGGTCGCGACGATGTCGCTCTCGTGTTCGGGATTGCGGATCATGGCGGTGACCTCGTGGCCGGCCTCGACCAGCAGCGGCTCCGCCAGGAGCGCGACCTTTCCGTGACCGCCGATGAGCAGGATGCGGGCCATGGGTGGCTCCTTCCGTCGCTTCGAGACTACGTGCTGCGGGGGCCACGGGGGCGCCTCCGGCCGTCGCCGAGCCTACGATCGAAGCATGACCGAATCTTCCCTCGTCTTCGTCGCGAACTCCGTCGACGGCAGCATCAGCACGTTCACCCTCGCGGACGGCACCCTGACGAGGCTGTCGGTCACCCCGGGAGTCACGGGGTGCTCGAACTTCGTCGTCGATGCCGAGCGCGACCTGATCCACGCCTCGATGAAGGCCGACGCGGCCGGCGGCCCCGGCGTGCTGACGCTGTCGATCGACCGGACCACGGGCACGCTCACGCCCGTCTCCCGCCGCGACCTGCCGGACGGCGCGATGAACTACCTCACCCTCACGCGCGGCGGCACGGTGCTGCTGGGCGCCGCCTACGGCGCCGGCTACGGATTCGTGGCGCCGGTCACGGACGGGGTGGTCGGCGAGCCCACCGTGCGGATCGAGTTCCCGAACCTCCACTCCGTCATCACGAGCTCCGACGGCCGCTTCGCCTACTTCGTCTCCCTCGGCGCCGACCTCGTGGCCCAGTACGCGATCACCGACGACCTCGCCCTCGAACCCCTCTCCCCCGCGACCGTCGCCGCACCGACCGGCTCCGGCGCCCGCCACATCGTGCTGAACCGGGCGGAGGATGCCGCGTACGTCCTCACCGAGTACTCGGGCGAGGTGCTGCACTTCTCCCGCGACCCGGAGTCCGGAACCCTCTCCGCCGTGGGCGCGGCCTCCGCGGTCGACCCGGCCGCCGGGCTCACCCGCAGCCGCTTCGGCGCCGACCCGACCGCGGAGCACCTCATCTGGGGAGCCGATCTGCACTTCAGCGGCGACGACGTGCTGTGGGCGTCGGAGCGGAGCGCGTCCATCCTCGCTCCCGTCCGGGTCGCGCCCGACGGCACGGTGCAGGATGCCGAGACCTTCGTGGTCACCGAGCCGCAGCCGCGCGGATTCGCCGTCAGCCGCGACGGCGCATGGCTCGTCGCCGCGGGCGAGCGCTCGACGGAGGTCGCGCTGTACGCAGTGTCGGACGACCGGCTGGAGCTGCGTCAGCGCACCGAGACCGGCCGCGGCGCCAACTGGGTGCGCTTCGCCTGAGGGTCAGTCGTCCGAGCGGGCGAAGACGGCGCGCAGCGCGAAGAACACGATCACCGCGACGACGGCGACCACGAGCGCCTTGAAGAAGAAGGCGAGCACGCTGAAGAGCACGTTCACCAGGAACCAGGCGATCACGATGGCGACGATGACGCCGACGACGGTCCAGAGGGTGCTCTTGTTCACGCATCCAGCCTAAACGAGCGCTCCGCTACGCTGGACCGCTGTGTCTGCCTCCCCCGCTGCCCACATCGGAATCGTCGTCACGGATGCCTACAGCGATGAGGACCCCGACCACGACACGCCCCTCCTCCTCGCGGAGCTGCGGGAGCGGGGCGCCGTCGCCGAGGCCGTCGTCTGGCACCGGGCCGACGACCTGAGCCGGTTCGACCTGCTCGTGCTGCGCTCCCCGTGGGACTACCCCGATCGCCTGCCGGAGTTCATCGCGTGGCTGGATGCCGCCGAGGCGCTGACGCGCGTCGTCAACTCGCCGGCGATCGTCCGCTGGAACCTCGACAAGCGGTACCTGCAGGACCTCGCCGGAGCCGGCATCCCGGTCGTGCCGACCGAGTACTGCGCCGACGTGGCCCACGCCCGGGCGACCCTCGCCGCTCACGGCCACGAGCGCATCGTCGTGAAGCCGGCGATGTCGGCGGCCGCACGCGATACCGGACTGTTCGACGCGGCCGATCCCGCGGCTCTCGCGCTGGCCGAGCGCATCCTCGCTGCCGGCGGCATCGCGATGGTGCAACCCGAGATCCCCGAGCTCACCGCGGGCGCCGAGAAGGGCCTGTACGCCGCGGACGGGCACTTCACGCACGCGATCGCGAAGGGCGCGCTCCTCTCCCACGGCGGCGGGTTCGTCGGCGGGGTGTACGTCGAGCATCCGATCGAAGTGAACGCGACCGCGGCCGAACGCGCCTTCGCCGACGAGGTGCTCGCGGCCGTCAGCGACGTCACCGGCCAGCCGACGCCGCTCTACGCCCGCGTCGACACCGTCGATTCGGCCGCGCACGGGCTCGTGGTGCTCGAGGTGGAGCTCATCGAGCCGTCGCTCAACCTCCACGTCGCGCCCGACGCGATCGCCCCGGTCGCCGACGCCATCCTGCGCGCCGTCTGACGCGCCCGGGCGCGGATCCCGCACCGGGTCGCCTCCGCCGGGGGGCAGTTGTGGCCGCATCCCCGAAGAGATGCGGCCACAAACGACCCGCGAGCGCCTGGTCAGGCGCGCGGCCTCAGACGTGCAATGCGCGCCGTCGAGCGATCAGCAGCACCGCTCCCGCTGCCAGGAGGAGAGCTCCGGCGCCGAAGACTCCCAGCGGGAGTTCGCCGCCGGTCGCCGGCAGACCGAGGATCTCGATCGTCGTCCACCCGATCACGTTCCCGTCGGCATCGGTCACGACGAGGCGATGGGTTCCCGCGGGCACGCCCGTCGGGATCGTGAAGGTGGCCGCGCCCGCGGCCGTGACCACCGCTGAGCCGAGGTGCACGGGCGTGGAGAACAGCCAGCCGTCCACCGTCTGTCCGACGTACGCGGTACCGACATCCACCGTCACGCTCTGACCGGCACGCGCGGTCGGAGGTGCCGACACCCGATTCTGGAGTGCGGAGGTGAGCGAAGACTCGGCCGGCGCAGTCGGCGCGGTCCCGGTCGGCGTGGGCGTCGCTGTGGGAACGACGGTCGGGGTCGGCGTTGCAGTCGGCGTCGGCGTCGGCGTGGGCG
>JACEFY010000308.1 GCA_016807485.1 Stenotrophomonas maltophilia
CGTCGCGCGTTCGGCGCGCTGGCCGCCGAGCCGCGCACGATGGTCTTCTTCGAGGCGCCGTCACGGCTCGGCGCGACGCTGCGGGCCATGGCCGAGGCGTTCGGACCCGAGCGGCCGGCGGCGGTGTGCCGCGAGCTGACGAAGCTCCACGAGGAGGTCGTCCGCGGACCGCTCGGCGACCTCGCGTCGTGGGCCGCGGAGGGAGTGCGCGGCGAGATCGTCGTCGTGGTCGGCGGGGCGCCCGCGCGAGAGGTGTCGCCCGGCGATGCGGTGGCGCAGGTGCAGGCGCTCGTGGCGGGCGGCATCCGTCTGAAGGATGCCGCCGCCGAGGTGGCCGGGCAGACGGGGCTGTCGAGCCGCGACCTGTATCAGGCGGTGCTCGCGCTCCGCTGAGGTCAGCCCTTGACCGATCCCGCCGTCAGTCCGCCCACGATGTAGCGCTGCAGCGACAGGAAGAGCGCGAGCACCGGGATCGAGGCGAGGATGGCCCCCGCCGCGAACAGTCCCCAGTTGCTGGAGAGCTGGTTGGAGACCCACTGGAACATGCCGACGGCGAGGGTCCAGTTGTCTTCGGAGACCAGCACGATCTTGCTGATGATGTAGTCGCCGAACGAGGCGATGAAGGCCAGCAGACCCACGACCGCGAGGATGGGCGTGACGAGCGGCATGATGATGCGCCAGAAGATCTGTGCGTGCGTCGCCCCGTCGATCTTCGCCGACTCGTCGAGCTCCTGCGGGATCGTGTTGAAGAAGCCGTACATCAGGAACGTGTTCACACCCAGCGCACCGCCGAGGTAGATGCAGATCAGCGAGATCTTCGAGTTGAGCCCGAGGATCGGGAAGACCTCGCCGAGGGAGAGCAGCATGAGGAAGATCGCAACGAAGGCGAGCGCCTGCGGGAACATCTGGATGATGAGCAGGGCCGTCAGGCCCACGCGCCGCCCCGTGAAGCGGAAGCGCGAGAACGCGTACGCGGCGGCGGCGCCCATCATGACGGCGCCGACCGCGGCGGAGATGCCGATGATCAGCGTGTTGCCGTACCAGGTCCAGTAGCGCGTGCCGGCGAGGGCCTGGTAGTTGGCGAGATCGACCACGCCGAACAGGTTGTTGCTGGCCGACAGGCTGCCGCCGGGGTTGAGCGAGGCCGACAGGACGTAGACCAGCGGGAAGACGGCGTAGAAGATCACCACGATCGCCAGGAGGTACTTCCAGCCGACCTCGAGCGCCCACCTCTTGCGCACGGCCTTGCGGCGGCTGTCGTCGAGGTGGACCGATGCCTTGGCCGCGCGAGCGGTGGGGGTCTGAGTGGGAGCGGACATCACTGGTACTCCTCGAGCTTCTTGGTCTGACGGAAGGCGATGGCCGAGATGAGGGCGACCACGAAGAACACCAGGATCGACAGGGCGCTCGCGAGACCGTAGTCGGCCTTGCCGCCCGAGACACCGGAGATGTCCCAGATCGCCGAGATGAGGATGTCGGTGTAGCCCAGGGTGTACGGCGCCCCCGGAATGGCCGGGCCGCCGTTGTTGAACATGTAGATGATCGTGAAGTTGTTGAAGCTGAAGGCGAACGACGAGATCAGCAGCGGCGCGGTGGCCACGAGCACCAGCGGGAGGATGATCGACCGGAGCTGCCGGAAGCGGCCGGCGCCGTCGATCTCGGCCGCTTCGAGCGCGTCGGCGGGGAGCGCCTGGATCGCCCCGGTGCAGACGAGGAAGAAGTAGGGGAACGTCAGCCAGACGTTGACGAAGAGCACCGCGAATCGCGCGAGCCAGGGGTCGCCCAGCCAGTCGATGTTCGCCCCGCCGAAGAAGAACTGATTGATGACGCCGAACTCGGAGTTGAACATCCCTCGCCAGAGCAGCGCCGACATGAACGCCGGGAACGCGTAGGGGAGGATGAACAGGGTCCGCAGGATCTTCCGGCCCTTGAGGCGCTCATCGTTGAAGATGATGGCGAGGACGAGCCCCATCGCGAACGGCACCGCGACCGAGAGGAACGCCCACGCGAACGTCCACAGCGTCACGAGCGCGAGCGGCTGGATGATCGACGAATCGGTGAACAGGCGCAGGAAGTTGTCGAACCCGACGTTGACGACCCACCCGGTGGGCAGGCTCTGTCCGTCGTCGGAGGTGAACAGGCCGGCATCCGTCGCGCGGTAGACCGTGTCGGTCGCCGTGTCGGTGATGGTCTGGGCGTCTGCGTCCCAGACGAGCGTCGAGATGTACACCGCGCCCGACGACCCGTCGCGGGTACGGATCGACCCATCGTTCGGATCGTTCGACACCGGGACGCGCAGGGCGGTGATCTGGTCCTGGATGCTGAGGATCTGGTTGATCGAGAGCACGTTCCAGCCGGGAACGTCCTTCGGGGCGCCCGTGCCGGAGGCGTCGCCGACGACCTCGAGCGGCTGGTCGGGCGAGCCGGCCTTGATCTCGCCGTCGTCGACGATGGCCAGGCCGTAGGTGCCGCCCTGCTCGATGATCGAGAGGGGATAGGTGGGGGAGTCGTCGACGCGGCGCTCGCCCTGAATGAGGGCGGCCTGGACGGCCTGCTCCTGCGATCCGACGTGGCCGGCGCCGTAGTTGGTGAAGGCGATGTAGGCGGTGTAGGCGAAGATGAACACCTGGAAGATCAGCAGGAACGCGAGCCCCGGCAGCAGGTACTTCAGGGGCAGTGCCCGCTTCGTGAAGTAGACGACGTCGGCGGCGAGGAGAAGCGCGACGGCGACGCCGAAGATGAGCCATGACTCCGCGCGGAACGCCGCGATGATCCCGAGCAGTCCGAACGCGTTGATGACCGCCATGATGGCGAGCTTCACGAGGAAGCCCGCGCCGATGCCGTTCCACCGCCGCGCGTGGGTCTCGGGGCGGGGTTCCAAGGGGGCGGACGCGGTGGTCGGGTCGGTGAGATCAGCCTGAGGGACCGACATGTGCATCTCCTTCTCGCAGGGAGGGTGTTCCGGGCGTGGGGCGGACCCCACGCCCGGAACAGGGGTGTCAGCTGATGGCCGCTTCGACGTCGGTGACCATCTTGGTCCACGTCGATGCCGGGTCGGCACCCTTGATGATCTGCACCTGTGCGGCGTTCCAGAGGTCCCAGACCGAGCCCATCTGGGGGATCGAGGGCTGCGGCACGCCGTTGGCGG
>JACEFY010000309.1 GCA_016807485.1 Stenotrophomonas maltophilia
TGACAGAACGCGCACAGACGGCGCTCGTCTCCCGGCGCCAGGGTGCGCACGTCGTCTCGGTGGACCGTGAGCGGGCGGTGCGCGCGTCCGGGGACCGTCCACACGCGGGTCCCGGTCAGCGGTCCGATCTGCTTGATCGTCCCGTCCGGGAGCCGCTGTATCGCCGCTCGTGCCCCATCGCTCACTCCTTCAGCCTACCCAGTGCGGGCATACTGGCCTGATGCGGACTGTGGCGCGATGGATGCTGGCGGGGGGCATGGTCTTCGCGGGCCTGTCCCATCTGTTCTGGGCGCGGAAGGAGTTCCAGGCGCAGGTGCCCGACCTCGTCACCGAGGTGCTGCCGATCGACAAGGACGGCGTGGTGGTGGCCTCGGGTGCCGTCGAGATGATGCTGGGGGCCGCCCTCGTGGTGCTCCCGAAGGAGCGGCGGCGCATCGGGCTGATCCTCGCCGCCTTCTTCGTCGCGATCTTCCCCGGCAACATCGCGCAGGCCCTCGGCAAACGATCGGCGTTCGGGCTCGACGGTGACGCGGCGCGGTGGGTGCGCCTCGCCTTCCAGCCGGTGCTCGTCGCGTGGGCCCTCTGGTCGACGCGCGACTGACACGAGGAAGGGGTGGATGCCGCGGCATCCACCCCTCCGTCGTCGATCGCGTCAGCGCGCCGTCGGCACCCGCACCGACTGCGTCTCGGCCTTCAGACGCTCACGGTCGACACGGTCGATCTCGTGCAGCGAGATGCCCTTGGTCTCCCGCAGGGAGATCACGGCGACGAGCGTGATGGCCGCCGCGCCGGCGAGGTAGATGGCGATTCCCACCCAGTTGCCCGTGCGCGAGAGGATCTCGGTCGCGATGATCGGCGCGAGCGATCCGGCGAAGATCGACGTGACCTGGTAGCCGAGCGACACACCCGAGTAGCGCATGCGCGTCGGGAACATCTCCGACATGATCGCCGGCTGCGGCGCGTACATGAAGGAGTGGATCACGAGGCCGAGGCAGATGGCCAGGATGATCGTGACCGGGTCCTTCGTGTTGAACATCGGGAAGGCGACGAAGCCCCACCCGGCCGCGGCGATCGCGCCGATCGCGTAGACGGGCTTGCGGCCGAGACGGTCGGCGAGGCCGCCGACGAGGGGGATGACGATCATGTGCACGACATGGGCGATCGCGATCATGCCGAGGATCGCCGAGGTGTCCATCTCGAGCGCGATCTTCAGGTACGTGATCGAGAACGTCACGACGAGGTAGTACATGATGTTCTCCGCGAAGCGCAGGCCCATCGCGGTGATGACGCCGCGGGGGTAGCGCTTGAGGACCTCCAGCACGCCGTAGCGCGCGTGCTCCTCCTCGGCGACCTCCTTCTGCGACTCGAGGAAGATCGGCGCGTCGGTGATCTTGGTGCGGATGTAGTAGCCGACCGCGACGATGACGACCGAAAGCCAGAAGGCGACGCGCCAGCCCCAGCTGAGGAACGCCTCCTGCGACAGCGAGCGGCTGAGCACGAGGAGCACGACGGTGGCGATCAGGTTGCCGATCGGCACCGCGGCCTGCGGGAACGAGGCCCAGAAGCCGCGGCTCTTGTTCGGCGAGTGCTCGGCGACCAGCAGCACGCCGCCGCCCCACTCGCCACCCACGGCGAAGCCCTGCGCGAAGCGGAGCAGGACGAGCAGCACCGGGGCGAGGTAGCCGACCTGCTGGAAGGTGGGCAGGCAGCCCATCAGGAAGGTGGCGACGCCCACGAGGATGATGGCGACCTGCAGGAGCTTCTTGCGGCCGTACTTGTCGCCGAAGTGGCCGAACACGATGCCGCCGAGCGGGCGCGCGACGAAGCCGACCGCGTAGGTGACGAAGGCCGCGATGATGCCCGCGTACGGGTCGTCGGACGGCGGGAACATGATAGGGCCGAACACGAGCGTCGCGGCGGTGGCATAGAGGAAGAACTCATACCATTCCACGACGGTGCCGGCCATGGATGCGGTGACGACGCGGCGAAGGCTGGAGACCTTCTCGTCGGGTGCTGTGGCTGAAGCCATGCGCTGTTACCTCCTTGTAGAGCGCGGGACGGCACGGGGAAGTGCCGCTGAGGACGCTACCTGAAATGTGATTCAGGTACAAGGTGGATGGGTGCACACCGCGCGTGCGTCGGTGCACAGCCGGTCAGATGACGGGGGTCTCCGTCGGGTGCAGGCGCACGCGCACGATGTTGGTCGTCTCGTCGATGTCGGCGACGGTGGGGTAGGCCTTGACGAAATCGGAGAACGAGCGGTGGCCCAGCGCCTTCTCGCTGAAGGACGGATCCATGCGCTTCAGGAGGTTCTTCACCGCCGAGAGGTGCAGCCACTCGTCGTCGGTGCGCACCTGCTCGAGCTTGAGCGCGCGGCTGAGGAGCTCGGACGCCGGGTCTTCGGCGGGCTTGCGGCGGCGCGACGACGACGTGGCCCCGGCATCCGCCTTCTTCTGCGCCGTCTGCGTCGCGGGAGGCGGCACGACACCCGGCAGCGAGTCGTACGCGTCGAACTGGTCGCACGCCGCGGCGAGCGATTTCGCGGTCGACCCCGCCACCCCGACGCCGACCACGACCCGGCCGAGACGCTTGCAGCGCTGCGCGAGCGGGACGTAGTCGCTGTCGCCCGCGACGATGACGACGTGGGTGAGGTCGGGGAGCCGGAACATGTCTTCGACCGTGTCGACGGCCAGGCGGATGTCGGCGCCGTTCTTGGCGTAGGCGGCGGCCGGGAAGAGCTGGACGAGGTCGACCGCGCGCGCGACGAGCTGCGAGCGGTAGAACGCGTTCACCGGCGACGACCAGTCGGCGTAGGCGCGGGTGAGCACGAGGGTGCCGAAGGAGGCCGCGTAATCGATGATCGCGCCGACGTCGATGGTGGCGTCCTTGAGCTTCTGAGCGATGGTCGGCTCGTCGGGGTCGGCGATGATCTTCTGCCGGTCGCCCGCGTAGGCGTTGCGCCCGTGCACGCGGTCGTACCAGCTCATGACGATGTTGTCGAAGTCGAGGTAGACCGCGACGCGGGGGTTCTGGGGATCGGGCATGTCAACGCTCCTGCGGATAGTGGACGCCCAGCTGGGCGCGGATGTCATCGAGGGCGCGCATGATCGCGACCGACTCGCCGAACGGCAGCAGGTCGCTGTCG
>JACEFY010000031.1 GCA_016807485.1 Stenotrophomonas maltophilia
GGTGGTCCTCGCTTCGGCGCTGACCGGCGTGCTGGCGATGATCTCGCTCGTGTCGATCCGCATGGCGCGCCGCGTCGTGACCCCGGCCGGACGCCGCCCGGACACCCGCATCGTCGACGTCGACGTCGCCGCGCAGACGATCACGGTCAGCCGCACCCCCGACACCGTGCTCCCCGGACGCTACGGCCTCTTCACCACGGGCACGGCGGACTACCTCAAGGTCGGCTCGGTCCTCGCCGAGACCGGCACGACCGTGACGCGGAAACTGCTCACGCAGGTCGCACAGGAGTCGCGTCTCGGCGCGGATGCCGCCTTCAGTGGCTGGTACTACCCCCGACCGGAAGAACTGCACCTGCCGTATCACGACGTCCAGATCCCGGCCGCGCTCGGCGCGTGTCCGGCGTGGGAGTTCCCCGCCGACAGCGGCGGAGACACGTGGGTGATCCAGATCCACGGCCGGGGCACGACACGGGCCGAATGCCTGCGCGCCGTCCCGCTCTTCCACGCCCGCGGCATCACGTCTCTCCTGGTGTCGTACCGCAACGACGGCGATGCCCCGCACTCGCGTACGGGCACCTACGCGCTCGGGGCCACCGAGTGGCGCGACATCGATGCCGCGATCGGCTACGCCCGCCGACGCGGCGCCGCGCGCGTCATCCTCATGGGATGGTCGATGGGCGGGGCGATCGCGCTGCAGGCCGCGCTCGGGTCGGCGCACCGCGAGTTCGTCGTCGGCGTCGTGCTCGATTCGCCCGTGATCGACTGGCGGGTCGTGCTGAACCACCAGGCCCGCCTCGTCAGGCTCCCGACCCCGGTCGCCGGCCTCACGATCGGGGCGCTCCGCACCGAGTGGGCGACCAAGGCGACCGGCGCGGGCTCGGCCATTCCGTTCGACCGGCTCGACGTCGTCGCCCGGGCGGGGGAGCTGCGGCATCCGGTGCTCATCCTTCACAGCGACGACGACGGATTCGTGCCGTCGGATGCATCGCATCGACTGGCCGACGCCCGGCCCGACCTCGTCGAGCTGCAGGTTTTCGACACCGCTCGACACACCAAGCTCTGGAACTACGACCAGGACCGGTGGACCTCGACCATCGAGGAGTGGCTCGACCGTCACGACCTGTCCACACCGGCGGCCCGGTCTAGGGTTGAGGGGTGATGAGCGCCGCGCCGGGGATCGTGCACCTCAGTGACCGGAACCCCGCGGTGAGCGGGCCCGAGATGGTCGCCGCGCTCGTACCGCCGCCGCAGTTCGACGGCGCGACGTTCGAGACGTACCGCGTCGATCCGCAGTATCCGTCGCAACAGGAGGCGAAGGATCTGCTCGTCACCTTCGCGCGCGGCGGAGCCCCCGCCGAACGCGGCGGCCTGTTCCGTCGCGCCAAGAAGGCCCCGGAGCTCAAGCCCGGCGTCTACCTCGACGGCGGGTTCGGCGTCGGCAAGACCCACCTGCTCGCGTCGATCTACCACGCCATGCCGGCACGCCGGAAGTACTTCGGCTCGTTCATCGAGTACACCGCGCTCGTCGGCGCCCTCGGTTATCAGAAGACCGTCGAGCTCTTCCGCGGCGCCGACCTGCTGTGCATCGACGAGTTCGAGCTCGACGACCCGGGCGACACGATGGTGATGACCCGGCTCATCGGCGAGCTCGTCCCCACCGGCACGCGCCTCGCGGCGACCTCCAACACCCCGCCCAACGCGCTCGGCGAGGGCCGCTTCGCCGCGCAGGACTTCCTGCGCGAGATCCACGCGATGGCGGCGAGCTTCCAGACGATCCGCATCGACGGCACCGACTACCGTCAGCGCGCCCTCGACGGCCACGCCGTCCGGCTGGACGACGCGGCCTACGCCACGGCGATCGCGGAGGCCGCGGCATCCGGGACGACATCCGACGACGCGTTCTCCGATCTCATCCGCCACCTCGCCGGGGTGCATCCGTCGCGCTACCTGCGTGTCATCGACGGCGTCTCGACCATCGGGCTCCGGGGCGTCACGACGCTCGTCGACCAATCGGCCGCGCTCCGCTTCGTCGCCTTCGTCGACCGCGCCTATGACGCCCAGATTCCGCTGCGCGCGACGGGGACACCGGTCGACGAGGTGTTCTCCGAGGAGATGCTCGCCGGGGGCTACCGGAAGAAGTACCTGCGCGCCCTCTCACGGTTGATCGCCCTCACCCACAGCTGAGCCTTCGGGACGACAGCCAGCCCCGCGAAACGTGATGTTTACGCACGGGGCCCTCGCGTAACCACCCCGAAACACGACACGCATAGCCCAGGAAACGGCGCGTGGACAGACTGGGCCTGCCCGAAGAGCCGCATTCCCGAATGCCTGCGGCCTCCGGGGTCTTGAGTAACACGACACACGAATGAGGAACACTCATGGATTCAGGCAATTTCGCTTGGTCGATCACCGCAACGGCCCTCGTGCTGTTCATGACGCCCGGTGTGGCTTTCTTCTACGGCGGGCTGGTGAAGGCCAAGAGCGTCGTCAGCATGATGATGCTCAGCTTCGGGGCGATGGGCCTCGTCGCGGTTCTGTGGATCCTCTTCGGATTCAACATGTCCGGCATCTCCGAGACCGAGACCTGGGGCTTCCAGTTCTCCGGTAACCCGTTCACGGAGAGCTTCGCCCTGGCCGGTCTCGACAGCGCCACGCTCGTCAGCGCCACCTACGGTGCGACCTTCGCCATCATCACCGTCGCCCTCATCTCCGGCGCGATCGCCGACCGTGCCAAGTTCGGCGCGTGGCTGCTCTTCGCCGGCATCTGGGCGACGCTCGTCTACTTCCCCGTCGCAGCCTGGGTCTGGGGCGCGGGCGGATGGATCTACAACCTCGGCTCCGCATTCGGCTTCGACTACAGCACCATCGACTACGCCGGTGGAACCGCGGTGCACATCAACGCCGGTGCCGCCGCCCTGGCCCTCGCGCTCGTCCTCGGCAAGCGCGTCGGTTTCCAGAAGGGCATCCAGAAGCCGCACAACGTGCCGCTCGTCATGCTCGGCGCCGCGATCCTCTGGTTCGGCTGGTTCGGCTTCAACGCCGGCGCGGAAGGCACCTTCGGCCTCCTCGGTGAAGAGAACACGGGTGCGGGCCTCATCGTGGTCAACACCCTCGGAGCGACGGCCGCCGCGATCCTCGGCTGGATCCTCGTGGAGAAGCTGAAGGACGGCAAGGCCACCTCCGTCGGCGCCGCCTCCGGTGCGGTCGCCGGTCTCGTCGCCATCACCCCGGCCTGCGCCAACCTCGACCCGATCTGGGCCCTCGTCCTCGGCCTCATCGCCGGTGCCGTCTGCGCCCTCGCGATCGAGCTCAAGTGGAAGCTCGGCTACGACGACTCGCTCGACGTCGTCGGCATCCACATGGTCGGTGGCTTCATCGGCTGCTGGTACCTCGGCTTCTTCGCCATCAGCACGGGCCTGTTCACCGGCGGCAACGGTGGGCAGCTGCTCCTCCAGGTCATCGCCTCCATCGCGGTCGCGGTCTACTCCTTCGCGGTGGCGTGGGTGCTGGGCACGATCATCGAGAAGACGATCGGCTTCCGCGTGAAGAACGAGGACGAGATCGCCGGCATCGACACCGTCGTGCACGGCGAAGAGGGCTACGCCCTGGTCGACTGACCTGCCTCGCACACAGCACGCTCGTCGGGCGTCGGACTTCGGTCCGGCGCCCGACGGCGTTGTTGCTACGGTGTCGGCATGAGCACTCTGAGCGCCCTGCTGAAGGCCGTCGTCTCGGCGTTCAGTACCGCGACATCGACGACTCCGGCACCGGATGCGGACCGCACGCCGCGGGAGGTCACGGACTCGCCCGGCCAGCGGGGAACAACCGCCACGCGCGAGATCACGCCGCCCGACAAGGATGGTCTGCGCATCACCTACGCCCCCGATCGGGATGGCGACCCGGATGCCGGCGAGATCGTCTGGACGTGGGTGCCGTACGACGAGAACGACGGACGCGGCAAAGACCGGCCGGTGCTCGTGATCGGCCGGGAGAGCGCGGACCGTGTCTACGCCGTCCGTCTCACGAGCAAGGCGCACGACCGCGACCGCGACTTCCTCTCGATCGGCACGGGGGAGTGGGATCCGCAGCGACGGGAGTCCTGGGTCGACGTCGAGCAGGTGTACAGCGTCCACGCCGCGGGAATGCGACGGGAAGCCGCAGCGCTCGACCTGAAGCGGTTCGCCCGCGTCGCACAGGCCCTTCACACGCGCTACGGCTGGGAAGCCGGTGGCTGAGCGGAGGCGGCGCTTCGGCGTCGCATGGATCGTGCTGGCCGTCGCCGCGGCCGTCATCCCGGGGTATCTCACTGTGCTGACCGTCGGCGAATGCCGCGACTCGTCCGACCCCGCGCTCAGCGTGTGCACGAGCGGGCCCGCACTCGGCGAGACGGGCACGATCGTCATCTGGGCGCTGTGGGCGGCCTTCGCCGCGTGGTGCCTCACCCGCGCTCTCACGCGCTCACGGCGGCGCCCGGCCGGCAGCGTCCGCAGGCCTCCGGTCCGCGCGGATGGCGGCACGCCCCGCATCGGCGCCCACACGACCGTCGAGGTGCCCGTGCCGCCCCGCGGCAGCGTGCGGTTGGAGTACGCGCCGAGCAGGAATGGACGCCCCGACGCCGGCGAGGCCGTCTGGGCGTGGGTGCCGTTCGAGGAGGATCCGACGTACGGCAAGGACCGACCGCTCCTGGTCATCGCGCCGCACGACGCCCAGCACGTGCTCGCGATGAAGCTCACGAGCCGCCCGCGCGACGGTGCTCGCGACCATCTCGCGCTCGGGTCGGGGGCGTGGGATGCGCAGGGCAGGCCGAGCTGGCTCGACATCGAGCAGGTCTACCGCGTGCACCGATCGGGGATCCGCCGCGAGGCCGCGCCGGTCGGTCTCGCCGCATTCGATCGCGTGAGCCGCACCCTGGCCGCACGCTACGGCTGGATCCGGGCCGACCAGCCGCGGGCGGCACGCGAAAGCCCCCGATGAACGGGGGCTTCTCGGTGGGCGATGCCGGACTCGAACCGACGACCTCTTCCGTGTGAAGGAAGCGCGCTACCAACTGCGCCAATCGCCCAAAAGTCCGTGAGGACCGAGACACGATGCTACCGGATCCGGAGGGCTGCGACGAATCGGTCGGGCGGACACGCGCGGGTCGCGCTCGGTTTTGCGCATCGCCGTTCGTGGTCTAAAGTCGATAAAGCGCCCGGGGCAACCAGGGATAACGCGGATGTAGCGCAGTGGTAGCGCATCACCTTGCCAAGGTGAGGGTCGCGAGTTCGAATCTCGTCATCCGCTCGAGTGCGGGGATCGCTCTTCGGAGCGATCACGACACGTGGGTCGAACCACATGGTGGCGTGGCCGAGCGGCTAGGCACCGGCCTGCAAAGCCGTTTACACGGGTTCGAATCCCGTCGCCACCTCACGACACAACTGAACAGCCCTTCACGGGCGCGATTGGCGCAGCGGTAGCGCGCTTCCCTGACACGGAAGAGGTCACTGGTTCGATCCCAGTATCGCGCACAGGCAAAGCCCCCGGTTATCCGGGGGCTTTTCTCGTTTTCGCCCCGCCCGGATCCTGCGGCGATCGGATGGGCGCGGCTAGGCTCGGCGCATGGCCCACCTCGTGCTCTCGGTCGTCGGCGACGATCGCTCCGGACTCGTCAGCGCCCTCGCCCACGAGGTCGCCGCCCACGGCGGCAACTGGGAGCGGAGCGAACTCGCCGAGCTCGCCGGCGCGTTCGCCGGCATCGTGCTCGTGTCGATCTCGGACGAGCGCGTTGCCGAGCTGACGGCTGCCCTCAGCGGCCTCGAGGGCCTCCTGCGCGTCACGACGCACGCGAGCACACCGCTCGCGACCGCCGGTGCCGTACGTCCGCTCGCGTTCACCGTGCTCGGCAACGACCGCCCGGGCATCGTCCGCGACGTCACCGCGGCGATCGCCGCGCACGCCCTCAGCATCGACAGCTTCCGCAGCCGGACGATCGACGCCCCCATGGCCGGCGGAACGCTCTTCGAGGCGACCGTCACGGTCAGTGTCCCGCGCGAAGCGGATGCCGTGGCCATCACGGCGGCGCTGGAAGAGCTCGCCGGGGAGATCCAAGTGGACCTGACCGTCTCGTAACGGCCTTTCATGACCGCCGACTCCGAAGACGATCGCGGGGCTCTCGTCGAAGGCATTCGTGCCGACCTTCGCGCGGCGGCAGATCCCGCTCGAGCGCCCGCGCAACAGGCGTACATGAAGTCGGAGATGCCGTTCCTCGGTGTGAGGGTGCCCGAGGTGCGACGTCTGGCGCGCGCGGCGATCTCGGTGCGGACGCCACCGCAGGTCGTGCTGGACGCAGCCGACATCCTCTGGGACGAGGCGACGCACCGTGAGCACCGGTACGCGGCGCTCGCGCTGCTCGGCGCGCGTCAGCTGCGCGGTGACCCCGATCTCGTTCCGCGCATCGAGCACATGGTCACCACCGGCCGGTGGTGGGATATCACCGACGAGCTCGCGCACCGCGTTGCCGACCTGCTCGATGCAGATGCGGAGCGGACATCGGCGCTCGTCCGCCAGTGGAGCGTCGACGTCGACATGTGGATGCGGAGGCTGGCGATCATCGCACAGCTCGGCCGCCGAGACCGGCTCGACCACGCCCTCCTGCAGGATGCCATCGAGCAGAACTCGGACGACCACGAGTTCTTCATCCGGAAGGCGATCGGCTGGGCACTGCGCGATGCGGCCCGTGGCCACCCCGAGTGGGTACGCACGTTCGTCGCCACCCATGACCTGCGTCCGCTCAGCGTCCGTGAGGCGACGAAGCACCTCTGAGCACGTCAGTCGGCGGGCGGCTCCCAGAGCTCGATCGGCAGACCCTCAGGATCGTGGATGCGCGCGAACGTGCCGTATTCCGTGCCCGTCCACTCCTCACGACGCTCGACGGCGATGCCCGCCGCCGTCAGCTGGGCCACGAGCTCTTCGATGGCGTCGACACGCAGATTCAACATGAACGCCTGATCAGCCGGAAAGTAGTCCGAGTCACGGGCGAACGGCGCGAACACGGTCGGACCCGCCTGCTGCTGCCAGACGCCGGCCATGCCGGCATCGATGCCGAGGTGCGTGCGGTACCACTCCGCGCGTCCGTCGGGATCGTCGCTGCGGAAGAAGATGCCGCCGATGCCTGTCGCTGTCATAGGGATGAGGCTAGCGCCGCTCAGCGCCACGCGAGCGGCACGACCGCCAGCGCGACGACGAGCGGTGCCGCGACGAGCCCCCAGATGACGTAGCGCTTCCACGGCACGTCGACGCCGACGGCGTGCAGACGTTCATGCCACAGCAGCGTGGCAAGCGAAGCCCATGGGGTGATCAGCGGTCCGGCGCCCACACCGATGAGCAGCGCGGCCAACCGCACGGGGGAGTCCGCGACCGGCTCGAGTGCGAGATACGCCGGCAGATTGTTGATCGCGTTCGCGCCCAGCATGCCGACACCGGCGAGTTGCCACAGCGACAGCAGGTCCTCGCTGGTTCCCGTCGCCGTGGCCAGCACGCTCGCCGAACCCCACGACTCCACCGCGCCGACCGCGAGGAACAGCCCGGACGCGAAGACGACGAGCTGCCACGGCACAAGTCGCAGGTGCAGCGACTGGGGCGATCGCCACGCGAACACCGCCGTGAGCACCGCGGCCGCCCCGAGGGCCGGCATCCACGGCGGGACGCCGCTGACCAGCAGCGGCATCATCACCACCAGCACGAGGCCCGACAGCCGCAGAAGGGCCGGATCCACCGACTGCGGCGCAGGACGGACGTCGAACCGCCCGCGCAGATCGCGGCGGTGCAGCAACCACAGCAGGGTCACGGTGACGAGCACCGCGATCAGGGCCGACGGGCCGAGGAGCAGCAGAAACCCGGCGGGGTCGCCCGCCGACCCCAGCCGATGCGCTGCCAGCAGGTTGGTCAGGTTCGAAACGGGCAGAAAGAGGGATGCCGTGTTCGCGAGCCACACGGTGGCGAAGGCGAAGGGCATCGGCGGCAGACGGTTCGCCCGGGCGACCGCGACGACGACCGGCGTCAGGAGGACCGCCGTCGTGTCGAGCGAGAGGAAAGCCGTCACGACGACGGCGAGGGCGACGATGAGCAGCCACAGTGCGAGCACTCGACCGCGTGACCATCGTGCGAGTCGGGCGGCGACGACGTCGAAGACCCCCGCTGTCGCGGCGAGCTCGGCGACGATCGTCACGGCGACGACGAACAGCAGGATGGGCCAGACGCGGTCTCCGATCGCCGCGGCGTCCGCGCCGGGGAGCACGCCGAAGGCCACCGCGGCCCCGCCGAGCAGGAGCAGCGCGACTCCGATGACGGCGAGCTTCACGGCATCCATCATGCTCCTCGCCCGGGCGCACCCACGCCGCTGAGCCGCCGCCCGCACGATTAGGATCGATCCGTGACCTACCCAGCCGACGGATTCGCCCTGTTCCCCGACCGCTCCGTGATCGCTCTTCGCGTCAACGGTGAGCTGAAGGACCTCGCGACGGTCGTGACGGGGACCGACGACGTCGAGCCCGTCGCGATCGACAGCCCCGACGGCCTGTCGATCCTGCGGCACTCGGCGGCGCACATCCTCGCTCAGGCCGTCCAGCGCATCAAGCCGCAGGCGAACCTCGGCATCGGGCCGCCCGTCACCGATGGCTTCTACTACGACTTCGGCGTCGACGAGCCGTTCACTCCCGACGACCTCAAGGCGATCAAGAAGGAGATGGAGCGGATCGTCCGCGAGAACCAGCGCTTCGTGCGCCGGGTCGTCACGGCCGACGAGGCCCGCGCGGAACTGGCGGGCGAACCGTTCAAGCTCGAGCTGATCGACCTCGCGGGAGGGCCCGGCTCGGGGGCCAACGCTGCCGAGGGCGCGTCGGCCGAGATCGGCGCGGGCGAGCTCACCATCTACGACAACGTCGACCGTGACGGCGAGACGGTCTGGAAAGACCTGTGCCGCGGCCCGCACGTGCCCGGTACCCGCCTCGTCGGCAACGGATGGGACCTCACCCGCATCGCCGGAGCGTATTGGCGTGGCAGCGAGAAGAACCCGCAGCTGCAGCGGATCTACGGCACGGCGTGGGCCTCCAAAGACGACCTGCGCGCGTACCAGCAGCGGCTGGAGGAGGCCGCCAAGCGCGACCACCGCAAGCTCGGCAAGGAGCTCGATCTCTTCTCGTTCCCGGATGAGATCGGCTCGGGACTCTCGGTCTGGCACCCCAAGGGCGGGGTCGTCCGCGGCGAGATGGAGCAGCACGCCCGCCGCCGGCACATCGACGGCGGCTACACCTACGTGTACACGCCGCACATCTCGAAGCAGGATCTGTTCCTCACCTCGAACCACCTGGTCACGTACAAGGAGGGCATGTTCCCGCCGATCGTGATGGACGAGGAGCGGGATGCCGAAGGCACCATCACGAAGCAGGGCCAGGACTACTACCTGAAGCCCATGAACTGCCCGATGCACATCCTCATCTACAAGGAGCGCGCGCGCAGCTACCGGGACCTGCCCATGCGACTCGCCGAGAACGGCACCGTCTACCGCAACGAGCTCTCCGGTGCCCTCCACGGCCTCACCCGCGTCCGCGGGTTCACGCAGGACGACTCGCACCTGTTCGTCACCCCCGACCAGCTCGAGGCCGAGACGGCGCGGGTACTGGAGTTCGTGATCTCGATGCTGCGCGACTTCGGTCTCGAGGACTTCGAGCTCGAGCTGTCGATGCGCGACGACGAGAAGTCCAAGTGGATCGGCACCGACGAGTTCTGGCAGTACTCGACCGACGCGTTGCGTCACGTCGCGCACGCCAGCGGACTGAAGGTCACCGAGGTCCCCGGCGAGGCCGCGTTCTACGGTCCGAAGATCGACCTGAAGACCCGCGACGCGATCGGCCGCACGTGGCAGCTGTCGACGGTGCAGGTCGACGTGAACCTCCCCGAGCGCTTCGATCTGGAGTACACCGGGCCGGACGGCGAGAAGCACCGGCCGATCATGATCCACCGTGCACTGTTCGGTTCGATCGAGCGGTTCTTCGCGATCCTGCTCGAGCACTACGCCGGCGCCTTCCCGGTGTGGCTCGCGCCCCCCCAGGTCGTCGCGATTCCCGTCGCCGAGCAGTTCGGCGACTACCTCGCCGAGATCGTCGACCGCCTGCGTGCGCAGGGTGTGCGCGCCGAGGTCGATCACTCCGACGACCGGATGCAGAAGAAGATCCGCACGCACACGACGCAGAAGGTTCCCCTCCAGCTGATCGCCGGCGAGCAGGACCGGTCGGCGGGTACCGTGTCGTTCCGCTTCCGCGACGGGTCGCAGACCAACGGCATCCCGGTCGACGAGGCGATCGCCAAGATCGTCGACGCGATCTCGGACAAGCTCCTGGTGAACACCGCGGCGGACCTGGCGTGACCGGCGCGCGCCCGTGAGCGAGCCCGAGACGGGCGGAGGCGCCGACGATGCGGCGCTGATCGACGCGAGCACGCTGGCGGGCGTCCCCGACGGCTTCCAGCGCCTGTGGACGCCGCACCGGATGGCGTACATCACGGCGGGAGCCGACGTGAACCGGGGGAGCGGCTGCCCGTTCTGCGTCGCGCCGACGCTGTCCGACGCCGACGGCCTCATCGTGCACCGTGGCCGGACGGCCTATGTGCTGCTGAACCTCTTCCCCTACAACTCGGGACACCTCCTCGTATGCCCGTATCGGCATGTCGCGACCTACGATGAGGCCACCGCGGAAGAGACGGCCGAGATCGCCGCCCTCACCCAGACAGCGATGCGGGTGCTGCGAGAGGTGTCGCACTGCGACGGCTTCAACATCGGGATGAATCAGGGCGCCGTCGCGGGCGCCGGGGTCGACGAGCACCTCCACCAGCACATCGTGCCGCGATGGGCCACCGACGCGAACTTCTTCCCGATCATCGCGCGCACGAAGGCGCTTCCACAGCTGCTCGGCGACGTACGCGTCGCCGTCGCATCCGCCTGGCCCTCCGCCTGAGGCGCGGCTTCGAGCTGTGGGTGTGGACAGTCGCCACCCGGGGTCGCCGCGCCCGTTAGCGTGAAGACCTCCGCGAAAGGACGTCCCATGCTCCGGCGCCTCATTCCCGTCTTGGCCTACGCCCTCGCGTCGGTCGCGCTGCTCTCCGCCTGCAGTGGTGCTCAGCCGGCTGCGACACCCGACCCCGCGCGCGAGACGGCGGCGGCGCCGTCGCCGAGCGCGAGCGCACCGGTGGAAGACGTCTTCGCCGAACGGGATCGGTTCTTCCGCGAGCAGAAGCTCGGAGACGGCAGCACGACGCTCGTCGCGGCGACGCCGGAGCAGAAGGATTTCATCGCGCAACAGCGTGCCTACCTCGAATCGCAGGGGGCCGTGTGGTCGCCCGAGTACGAGACGATCTACCTGGCGCTGACCGCGGATGCGTGCGAGACCTCGATCCTCAACGGTCACGATGTCGACGCGACGACCGTGACGACGCACATCCAGACGTCGCCGCTCGTCGCCACGATTCTGCAAGACGTGGCAAGTGAGCAGCAGGCCGCCGCGACCGCGAACCTCGCTTCGGTCATGGTGTTCGGA
>JACEFY010000310.1 GCA_016807485.1 Stenotrophomonas maltophilia
CGCCCGCCGCGCTCGTTCCGGATGCGCCCGCCCTCCCCGTCATCATCTTCATGATGGGTCAGCCGGGGAACCCCGATCCCACGGCGATCGCTGCCGCGCTCGACGCCTACGCCGCCCAGCACAATGGGCTCGCCCCCATCGCGGTCGTCGCCGATCAGGTCGGCTCGCGCATCGTCGACACCGCGTGCGCGGACTCGACCGCGTACGGCAACGCGAAGACCTACATCACCCAGGATGTCGTCGCATGGGTGCGCCAGAACCTGCACGTCATCGACGATCCCCGCTACTGGGTCATCGGCGGGTACTCCAACGGTGGCGGATGCGCCATCACGTTCGCCGCCGAAGACCCCGGCACCTGGAAGAACGTCATCGACATCTCCGGTGAGCCCTATCCCGGCTCCGAGCAGGCCGCCAACATCACGAAGACCGTCTACGGCGGAAGTGCGGCGGCATTCGAGGCATCCAAGCCGGTCAACATCCTCGCCGCGCATCCGGGTGCCTACGCCGGGATGACGGCGGTGTTCACCGCCGGCGGTGCCGATCCGGGTTACGTGAGTGCGGCGGCGACGGTCTCGGCGGCCGCGAAGGTCGCGGGGATGACGGTGACGAACGACGTGATCCCCGGCGCCGGGCATGGCGGCGATGCCCTGTCCGGCGGCCTGCAGGTCGCGATCGGAGCGATGTACCCGGTGCTGGGGCTGTCGGCGCCGTAGCGGCGCTCGCGACTCAGGCCGGGGTCCGCACGGAGGAGAACGTCGTGTGGCGGCGCAGGGCGAACCCGAGCCGTTCGTACACCGCGATCGCGCCGACGTTCGTCGCCGCCGCGTGCAGCAGCGCCCGATCGCCGCGTTCCTGGATGTGGAAGGCCACGTCGAGCACGAGGCGTGAGGCGATGCCCTGCCCGCGGTGGGCGGCGTCGGTGGCGACGGCGCTGATCTCGGTCCAGCCTTCTGGATGCAGGCGTTCGCCGGCCATGGCGATGAGCGCGCCGTCCCGACGGATGCCGATGTACCGCCCCAGCTCATGCGTCCGCGGGCGGAACGGGCCCGGCTGATTCCGCTCGACGAGTGCGAGCATCTCCGGGGCGTCGTCGGCGCCGAGCACGATCGCCTCGTCGTCGGGACGCGGGCGGAGGGCGGCGGTCTCGATCAGCTGCACGCCGGCGCCGCGGCCGACGGTCTCCCATCCCTTCGGCGGAAGCTCGTCGGTGCCGGACAGCCCTACCTCGGCCCCCGGCCCCACGAGCTCCGCCAGCGCGTCCCACACCCGCGGGTGCTCCCACGTGCGCACCGCGACGAACGGCGCGACGTCGGTCGGGTAGCGCCGCACGAGGTCGTCGCCGATCGCGAACATCGCGTGCGGTCCGGTCAGCGCGTGCCACGCGGGGTTGTCGAGGACGTCTGTGCCGCGCGGCGCGTCGATCGTCTGGCTCATTCGGTCTCCGTCCGTGGCGGGGTGTGCGCTGTCCAGCGTGGTGCACCTGCGCGGGGCCGAGGGCGGCTGGCGTCATCCGCGGTCACACCGGCTCGTCCGTTGCGGGTTCGGCATCGACGAGGGGTCGCATTCGAGGATATCTGTGGGCGAGCTGCCGGGGCGCGTGTGCGCGGGGCTAGCGGCATCCCCGGGCGCGAAACAGGTGGCGCGTGTGCACGCCCGGCGCGGCCTCAGGGGTGCGCGAGCGCCACCCGCTTGGGGGGCCCGCGAAAGGATGGCGCTTCGGCACGCCTCACTGCGAGCGAGGGGTGCGCGGGCGCCACCCGCTTCGCCGCAGTCCGTCCGCCGCTGGGCGAGATCACAGCCTGGGCGCATACAGAAGGTGGACGCGACGGCGGGAGTCGAACCCGCAACGCGACCGGGTATGAACCGGTGCCCGGGACCACCCGGATCGCCGCGATGCCCCGCTGTTCCGGGGACGCCACCACGCTAACCCGGAGCGCCGACACGTGCGCGAGTGTGTCCGGCGGTTGCGGTATGTGTCGCCGGGTGACGGGTCAGAGCGTGCGGTCGAACGCGCCCTGACGGGTGGAAACGATGTCCTTGCCGAGCGGCATGAGCGAGATCGGGATCATCTTGAAGTCGGCGATCGCCAGCGGGATGCCGATGATCGTGATGCAGAGCGCGATGCCGCTCGTGAGGTGCGCGAGCGCCAGCCACCACCCGGCGAAGATCACCCAGATGACATTGCCGAGGAACGACGCGACGCCGGCGGTGGGCTTGCTCACGATCGTGCGGCCGAAAGGCCAGATGACATACCCGGCGGTGCGGAACGACGCGATCGCCCACGGGATCGTGATGATCGGGATGCACAGCAGCACGCCCGCGAGGACATAGCCGAGAAACAGCCAGAACCCGGCGAAGATGATCCAGATGATGTTGAGCAGCGTGCGCATGGTGCCATTGTGCTCCATGCCCCGGTCTCACGACTGCGCGCGTGCCCCGAGCCGGCGCTGGGCGCGACGGAGAAGTCCGACGAGGCCGGTGATCAGGACGAGCGCGCCGAGAGCGAGCACTCCGTAGCCGATCCCGGTCGCGACGGTGAGCGTGCGTGCCCAGGCGACGAGCTCGTCGGCGCGGCCGGCGCCCGATGCCAGCCAGACGCCGGCAGCGGCGACGGCAGCGAGCGCGAGCCCCCAGACGATGCCGGCCCAGCGCGTGCGGGGACCCGACGGGGTCGGCTCCGGCGGGAGGGATGCCGCGGGATCCTGACCGTCCCGGATGTGGTCACCGCCGGTGAGGTCTTCAAGCGGGGTGGTTTGCTGGTGGTCGCTCATCGGGGGTCCTCCGCGGGGGTGAGCTGGATGATCTGGAGCCAGCCCGATTGCTGGTCGATGACGAGGGTCTGCTCGGTCGTGCGGGTGTCGCGATCGGCGGCGGCGGCCAGGGTGAGGACCGAGCGCGTGCGTCCGTCGGCGGTGACGGTGCCGGTCACCCCCGGCAGATCGACGAGGTTCACCGATGACCCATCGGGCGCCGTCACGGTCGCCGCCCACGCGGGCGCGGTGAGGTCGAGCTGCAGCGCCACCCCGGGGTCGAGCCACACCGTCGTGCCGCCCGACTCCTTCTCGACGTGGATCGCGTCGGTGGGAGCTCCGGTGTCGACGAGCGAGATCGACAGGTCGCCCCACGGCTGCA
>JACEFY010000311.1 GCA_016807485.1 Stenotrophomonas maltophilia
CCGCGACCCCGACCACCTCGTCCGGCGTCCGCACGAACGAGCCGAAGCCGCCGAGCGGCTGATCCCAGAGGTAGGTGGCTCCGTCCAGCGCGTACAGCACCGCCACGGTGCCGGCATCCGACCACGCGAGCTGCACGCCCGTCCCGGGAAGCACGGCCATCACCTCCGGTGCGCCCAACGCCGTCGGGGCGCCGGTGCGGTCGCGGAGGATGCCGGCGACCCACAGCGCGTCCCGGGCCCCGTCGCGGACGATGGCGGCGACCCGGGTGCCGTCGCGCGACACGCGCATCGACATGATCCGCACCGCGCCCGGCCATGCGGCGGCGATCTCGGCGACCGTCCCGTCGGCGGCGACGGCGACGACCCGGGAGGGCGATTCGGCGGGCCCCGACCAGATGTAGCCGAAGGTGTCGATCGACGGCGCGAGCAGCGACGGACGCTCGTCGACGACCAGTTCGGTGCCGTCGCTGCGCACCTCGACGACCGCGCCGGCCGCCGTCAGGACGGCGGCGGCTGTCCGGTCGGCGTTGACGTCGATCTGCGCGGCATCCATCTCTGTGATCGTCCGCGAGATCCCGGGGATCGCTTCGATCGCGGAGCCGGAGAGGAACCCGAAGGAGTCGGCCGTGCGCACGAGGGGGCGCGTGTCGACGCGCGTCGACCGCGCGGGTGCCGGCACGGCCGACAACACCTGGCCGTCGACGAGCATGTCGACACCCGTGATCCCCGCCGTGAGGAGACTCGCCTCGAGCTGCGCCTGCATCCGGCTGAGCACCGTCGATTCGAGCGAGCGTGCGCCCGCTTCCAGCGACACCTCCGCGACGCGTCCGGAACGCACCGGCACGGCCGGCTGGTCCAGCCGCGCCCCGTCGACGAAGGAGGTCGCCACCGCACCGTCGAGCCAGGGGCTCGGCGCGCCGTCGACGAGCGCCTGGGCGATGTTGGTGGCGGCGTAGCTCTTCGGGAACCAGCGCTCGTCGGGGACGAGGTAGGTCCACGAGGTGTCGAAGAACATGAGGTCGTAGCTGCCGAACACGGCGCGGAAGCGGCTCTGGTCGAGCACGACGCCGTCCGGCGCCTGCGAGATCCGCCACTGCCCGTCGGACTGCTGCGCCAGCGTGAAGGCGAGGGAGATGTCGCCCTCGTCGCCGACCGACGAGAGGGCGCCGGCGTCGTCGACGGTCGCCACGGGCGTCACCGACAGCACGAACTCGTCGTCGCCGACGGCGGTGAGCGTGCGCTCCCCGGGCCGATAGACCGTGACCCCGGCCTGCGGCTTCCACACCGAACGGAAGTCGTCGGCGAGGAACTCCCGCGCGGTGTCCCAGTTGCCGCGGGGTCCGGACCCGGCGGCGATGAACCCCTCGACGATCTGCTGCGGGGTGGCATCCTTCGCGGGACCGCGGGGGATGAAGACGACGTTGCCGTCGGCCTCGCCCTCGGTGATGGCCTGCCCCGCGTTGACCGGCCCGGAGGTCGGCAGCCCGCCGCACGCGGTGAGCAGGACCGTCAGGAGGATGCCGAGTGCGACGATGCCCGCCCGGGGCCGCCCGCGCATCATGCGCTTCCTCCCGGCACGGTGATGGGTTGCGTCAGACCGAGGTCGTCGAGCGGGGCGGCATCCTCCCCGGGGTCGAGGGCGATCGGTGACGCCCCCTCGGCGAACTGGCCCTGGCGGGGCAGGGTGAGCACGAAGTTCGTGCCGCGACCGGGCTCGGACCAGACGGCGAGCGTGCCCCCGTGCAGTCGCGCGTCACCCAGGGCGATCGAGAGCCCGAGGCCCGTCCCCCCGATCGTGCGCTTGCGCGACGGGTCGGCGCGCCAGAACCGGTCGAACACGCGCTCGGCATCGGCCGCGCTCATGCCCATGCCGAAGTCGCGCACACCGAGTGCGACGGCGCGCTGATTGCTGTCGACCGTCACGACGATGGGACGGCCCTCGCCGTGCTCGATCGCGTTGCCGAGCAGGTTGCGGACGACCCGGCGCACCCGGCGCGGATCCATCTCGACGGGCGAGTAGCCGCCGGGCGCCACGAGGCGGACGTCGGTGCCGTGCTGCTCGGCGAGCTGATGCATCGAGGCGATGACGTCCTCCGCGAGGTGGGCGAGGCTCGTCGGCTCGTTCTCCAGCTGCACGGAGCCGGCGTCGTAGCGGCTGATCTCGAGGAGGTCGGTCAGCAGTGTCTCGAACCGTTGCACCTGTGCGTGCAGCAGTTCGGCCGCGCGCGCCATGGTCGGGTCGAAGCTGTCGCGCTGGTCGTTGAGCATGTCGCTGGCGAGTCGGATCGTCGTCAGCGGTGTCCGAAGCTCGTGGGAGACATCCGACACGAACCGCTGTTGGACGAGGGAGAGCTCGGCCAGCTCTTTGATCTGCGCTTCGATGCTGTCGGCCATCGCGTTGAACGACCGGCCCAGGGTCGCGAACTCGTCTTCACCGCGCACCGGGAGCCGCACGCCGAGGTCGCCGCCCGCGAGGATCGCGCTCGTCTCGGCGGCCTGCGCGATCGGCACGGTCACCGAGCGCAGCACGAGCCAGGAGATGACCCCGATGAGGACGACGAGGCCGAGCCCGACGAGCCAGAGGGTGATCTGGACGAACCGCAGTGTCTCGGCCTCCGAGGCCAGGTCGAAGGCGTAGTAGAACTCGTATGCGCCGACCTCCGGGAACACCAGCTGCTGGCCGATCACCACCCCCGGAACCGCACCGCCGTCGTCGCTCGGGATGGCGATCGACTGCCACCACTGCTGTTCGGCGTCGCGCTGCACGGCGGCGCGCAATCCGGCGGTGAGCAGGTCCGGGTCCATCCCGCCCTGCGTGAAGTCCTGCGGCGCGATGAGCGACGGCTCGGAAGACACCCGGAACGCCGCGATCATGTCGGTGCCCGCCTGACGGGAGGTCGCATTGGTGGCGTTCTCCATGAGGATGCGCAGGGCGTCGGAATCGCCCTCGGGACGGGCGACGTTCAGCGCCTCCTGCGCCGACTGCGTCGCGCGTTCGACGGCCTGCTGCACCTGCTGCACGCGCGACTCGAAGAGATCGTTCTGGATCGCGAGGGCCATCGTCACGAACGCGATGAGGATGGTGAGGGCGGTGAGCCCGAGCGTCACCGCGAGGGTGCGGAAGCG
>JACEFY010000312.1 GCA_016807485.1 Stenotrophomonas maltophilia
TCGCTCGATCTCGTCGAGCCGGCGCTGGAGTTCACCGGATTCGGTGCCCGGCTCGAGGGCGTTCGTCAGACGTTTGAGTTCGGTGAGCTTCGTCGCATCGACGCCGGGACGGCGCACCTCGGCGACACGGGTGCGGAACAGCGCCCCGCGGCTCGCGGTCACGACGATGTCGGTGAGCCCCACCCGGCTGTGCAGCTGGTCGATGCCGACGGCTCGCGCCGTGCGCTCCATGCTGTCGCGCACGCGCGCCGACGAGGCGCCCGCGGACAGCATGAGCGCCCCGAGACGGAGGACGACCTCGGTGCGGGCGATGAATCGCACCGGCTCCAGGCGCAGCTCCTCGGTGTGCGTGGGCACCGGGTCGGCGTCGCCGCCATGGCCTGTCATGCCTCGATCCTGGCACCGGCGCACGGATCTGGCGAACCGTCGATTTTCACGGCCCGACCCGTTGCCGCGCGCGCCGGGCTCTTGTAACGTCGGCCCCATGAAGTCGCCTCGCCGGGGCTTCCGGGCCCGCAGGGCCGGCCGCCGGTGTCCGGCGCCGCTGCGGGCCCGAACCCGTTTCCGGGCCCGTTCCCGGCCGCGAGTCAGTCCAGCACGTCGGCGAGGTCGTATGCGGCGATGGACTCGAGCTGTCCGAACGTGCATGAGCGGGCGTCGCGATCGGGGCGCCACCGTTCGAACTGCACGGTGTGGCGGAATCGGTGCCCCTCGAGCTGGTCGTAGCGGACCTCGAGCACGCGCTCGGGGCGCAGCCGCACGAACGTCGCATCCTTCGACGCTGTGAAGCGCGACCGCTCGGAGGCTCCGGTGACGGCGTCGCCGCCGGCATCGCGCTCCACGAGGGGTGCGAGCTCGTCGATGAGCGCGAGCCGGCGCGCGTCGCTGAAGGCGGCCACACCGCCGACCCCCTGCAGGTCGCCCTCCGCGTCGTAGAGTCCGACGAGCAGGGAGCCGACGCCCTGCCCGCTCTTGTGGACGCGATAGCCGATCGCGACGACGTCCGCGGTGCGGGCGTGCTTGATCTTGAGCATCGTGCGCTTGCCCGGCGCATACGGCTGGTCGAGCGGCTTGGCGACGACGCCGTCGAGCCCCGCGCCCTCGAACTCGGCGAGCCAACGGCCGGCGAGGGCGGCATCCGTCGTCGTCCGGGTGATGTGCAGAGGATGCGGGACCCCGGCGAGGAGCTCCTCGAGCTGCGCGCGGCGCACGCGGAAGGGCTCGTCCTGGAGCTCGCGCTCGCCGCGGGCCAGCAGGTCGAAGGCGATGAACATCGCCGGCGTCTGCTCGGCCAGCAGGGTCACCCGCGAGAGGGCCGGGTGGATGCGCTGCGACAGGGCGTCCCACTGCAGGCGCGCCGGCTCTCCGGTGGCCACGACGATCTCGCCGTCGAGCAGGCAGGGCTCAGGCAGGAGACGGGCGAACGCGTCGACGAGCTCGGGGAAGTAGCGCGTGAGCGGCTTGGCGCCCCGCGAGCCGATGACGACCTCGGCGCCGTCCCACGAGACGATCGCGCGGAACCCGTCCCACTTGGGTTCGAACCCGAGCCCGCCGGGCGTCTTCGCGGGGTCGGGGATCGCCGGGACGGCCTTCGCGAGCATGGGGGCCGGGATCGCGTGCATGTCGCCCATCCTGGCGCCCCGCGCGGCTCGGCGCCACGCCTCCGGGATCGCATGACACTCAGTGTCAGGTATGATGGAGCGCAGTCTCATCGCGCGAGCGCGCGCAGACCCCGAGGAGCATCATGGCCGCCGACTACCTGCCGCCCACCGCCGACTACGCCTTCCTGTTCGGCGAGCTGTTCGGCACCGATATCGTCGCGCGCGCGACCGGCGGCGAGCTCACCGCCGACGATGCGGCCGATGTCATCGCGGGCGCCGGGGAGTTCGCCGCCTCCGTCCTCGCGCCGCTGCAGGTGGTCGGCGATCGCCACGGAGCGCGCCTCGAAAACGGCGAGGTGCGGATGCCGGAAGGCTTCGCTGAGGCGTATCGCGCGTTCGTCGACGCCGGGTGGGTCACCGCCGAAGCGCCGGTCTCGGCCGGCGGCGACGGTCTCCCAGGCGCCGTCCGCGCGGGCCTCGGCGAGATCTGGAACGCGTCGAACGCCGCATTCGCGCTGTGCTGGCTGCTGACGGCGGGGCAGATCCACGCGCTCGATGCCGCGGCATCCGACGAACTGCGTGAGGTGTACCTCAGCAAGCTCGTCTCCGGCGAGTGGACCGGCACGATGAACCTCACCGAACCCGACGCCGGCACCGACCTCGGCGGCATCCGCACGATGGCCACGCCCCGGGACGACGGCACGTGGGCCCTCCGCGGGCAGAAGATCTTCATCACGTGGGGCGACCACGACGTCGCCGAGAACATCGTCCACCTCGTGCTTGCGCGCACGCCCGGCGCGCCCGAGGGCGCGAAGGGGCTGTCGCTGTTCGTCGCACCGCGCATCCTCGTGAACGCCGACGGCACGCTCGGCGCGCGCAACGCCGTGGAGACCGTCGCCCTCGAGCACAAGCTCGGCATCCACGGCAGCCCCACATGCGTGCTGTCGTACGAGGATGCGACCGGCTACCTCGTCGGTGAGGTCGGCGGGGGCCTCGCTGGCATGTTCGTCATGATGAACTCGGCGCGCATCGGCATGGGATTCCAGGCCACCGGCATCGCCGAGCGCGCGTTCCAGCAGGCGGCCGCCTATGCGGCGTCGCGCACGCAGGGACGCGTGCTCGAGCGCGACGCCGGCACACCGATCGCCGAGCATCCCGATGTGCGGCGGATGCTGCTGTCGATGTCGAGCCGCATCTTCGCGATGCGGGCGCTGGGCGTCTACGTCGCCGACCTGTTCGACCGCGCGGAGGAGGACGCCGCGTACATGCCGCTGGCGGAATTCTTCGTCCCGGTGCTCAAGGGATGGGCAACGGAGGATGCGGTGGCGCTCACGAGCGACGCCATCCAAGTGCACGGCGGCATGGGCTTCATCGAGGAGACGGGGGTCGCCCAGCACTACCGCGACGCGCGGATCATGCCGATCTACGAGGGCACGACCGCGATCCAGTCCAACGACCTCATCGGCCGCAAGGTGCTGCGCGACGGCGGCGCGACCGC
>JACEFY010000313.1 GCA_016807485.1 Stenotrophomonas maltophilia
CGCGTGCGCGTCGTCGTCGGCGAGGTGGTCGACGACGCCCGAGATGCGCGCGTGGGTGAGGCCGCCGCCGAGGTCTTCCGCCGACACGATCTCGCCGGTCGCGGCTTTCACGAGCGGGGGCCCGCCGAGGAAGATCGTGCCCTGGCCGCGGACGATCACCGTCTCGTCGCTCATCGCCGGCACGTAGGCGCCTCCCGCGGTCGACGACCCCAGGACGGCGGCGATCTGCGCGATGCCGTCGCGCGACATGCGGGCCTGGTTGTAGAAGATGCGCCCGAAGTGGTCGCGATCGGGGAACACCTCGTCCTGCATCGGCAGGTAGGCGCCGCCGGAGTCGACGAGGTAGATGCAGGGGAGCCGGTTCTCGGCCGCGATCTCCTGTGCGCGCAGATGCTTCTTCACCGTCAGCGGGAAATAAGTGCCGCCCTTCACGGTCGCATCGTTGGCGAGCACCATGACGTGCCGGCCGTGGACGAGCCCGATGCCGGCGACCACTCCCGCGGCGGGGGCCTCGCCGCCGTAGAGGTCCCACGCGGCGAGCGGGGCGATTTCGAGGAAGGGGCTTCCCTGGTCGAGGAGGGCGTCGATGCGGTCACGCGCGAGCAGCTTTCCGCGCTCGAGATGGCGTCGGCGCGACGCCTCCGGGCCGCCGAGCGCGACGGCGGCGCGGCGCTCGTCAAGCTCGGCGAGCAGGTCGGCGTAGGTCATCCGGACCTCCTCGTTCGGTTATGACACACTAACTGAAATCAGGTTAGTGAGCGATAACCGAAATGTCGAGGGCTCAGGCGGGCGCTGCGTCCGGGTCGAGCGCGGCGAGTGTGTCCTCTTCGACGGCGTTGTCCGCCTCGAGTTCGTCTTCGGTGGTCTCGTCGCCGCCGAGCGGTGCGCCGTCGGTGTCCGGGTGGCTGTCGTCAAGGGTGCTCATAGCTTGAGGCTATGCCCACCAGCATGCTCGGGGGTCGGCTCGTGCCGCATCCCGCCTCGGATGCGGCACCGACTGACCCCCGAACCCGCTGAGCGGGCGTCAGGCGCGCGGCTCGAACCGCCGGGGCGCGTGTGTGCGGGCAACCAGATCGCGCAGGGCTTCGAGGCTCCCCGCGACGAGGCCGGCCGCCCGCGCCTGGACGAGCACGTTGCCGAGCGCGGTCGCCTCGACGGGCCCGGCGAGCACCGGGAGCCCGGCGCGGTCGGCGGTGCGCTGGCAGAGGAGCCCGTTGAGCGCGCCGCCGCCGACGATGTGGATGGTGCGCACGTCGATGCCGCCGAGACGGCCGGCGGTGGCGGTCGCCTCCGCGAACGCCTGGGCGAGCGACTCGACGATCGAGCGGGTGTACTCGGCGCGGGTGCGCGGTGCGGGCACGCCCTGCTCGGCGCACCAGGCGTCGATGCGGGCCGGCATGTCTCCGGGCGGCAGGAACCGCGGGTCGTTGATGTCGAAGACGGGCACCGCCGTGGCGCGCACCTCTTCGGCGGAATCGAGAAGGGTGGGCAGGTCGATCGCATGGCCCTCCTGGCGTTCCCACCCGCGGACGGTCTCGCTGAGCACCCAGAGCCCCATGACGTTGTGCAGGAGGCGCACGCGGCCGTCAACCCCGCCCTCGTTCGTGAAGTTCGCGGCCAGCGCGTCGGGTGTGAGCACGGGGCGGTCGACTTCGACGCCGACCAGGCCCCAGGTGCCGCACGAGATGTAGGCGGCGGCATCGGCCTGCATCGGCACGGCGACGACCGCCGAAGCCGTGTCGTGCGATCCGACGGCGACGACATCCGCTCGACCGCCGAGCGATTCGGCGACGTCGGGGCGCAGGGGCCCGAGCGTCTCGCCGGGGGCGATGAGCGGTGGGAGGAGGTGGCGCGGCAGGCCGAGTCGGGCGATCAGCGCGTCGTCCCACGCATGGTCGAGCCACCGCAGGAGACCGGTCGTCGAGGCGTTCGTGAGCTCGGCGCGGGCGTGACCGGTGAGCCAGAACCCCAGGAGGTCGGGGATCATGAGCGCGGTGTCGGCGGCATCCTGCACGACCCGGTCGTCGGCGGCGAACTGGTAGAGCGTGTTGAACGGCAGGAACTGCAGGCCGTTGCGCTCGAACAGCTCGGCGTGCGGCAGGCGGGCGTGCACCGTGGCGACTCCGGCGGCGGTGCGCTCGTCGCGGTAATGGAACGGCACACCCAGCAGCCGGCCGCCGCGGAGCAGGCCGTAGTCGACCGCCCAGGAGTCGATGCCGATGCTCGCAAGTCCCGGCTCCGACCGGAAGGCGCTCCGCAGGCCCGCGAGCGCCGCGGCGTAGAGGCCGAGGATGTTCCAGTGCAGGCTGTCGCCGAGGCGGAGCGGCTCGTTGGCGAAGCGCGCCACCGTCGTGGTGGCGAGCGTGTCCGGCCCGACGTGGCCGACGATCACGCGCCCGCTCGTGGCTCCCAGGTCGACCGCGGCGACCGCTCCGGTGCTCATGCGGTTCCGGTCGTCGGAGCCGTAGGGCGGGAGTGGACTGCCGGGGCCGCGGGGGCGACACCCGCCCCACGCATCCGACGACCGGGCGCGGTCATCGCAGGAACGCCGCCGCGACGCCGGAGTCGACCGGGATGTGCAGGCCCGTCGTGCGGCTGAGCTCGGGGCCCGTGAGCACGTACACGGCGTCGGCGACGTTCTCGGGCACGACCTCGCGCTTGAGGATCGTGCGGTTCGCGTAGAACTGGCCGAGATCCTGCTCGTCGACGCCGTAGGTCGCGGCGCGGTTCGCACCCCAGCCGCTGGCGAAGATGCCGGATCCGCGCACGACGCCGTCGGGGTTGATGCCGTTGACCTTGATGCCGTGCTCGCCGAGCTCGACGGCGAGCAGTCGCACCTGGTGGGCCTGGTCGGCCTTCGTCGCCGAGTAGGCGATGTTGTTGGGCCCCGCGAAGACGGAGTTCTTCGACGAGATGTAGATGACGTCACCGCCCATCTTCTGCGCGATGAGGATGGCCGCGGCGGCCTTGCTCACGAGGAACGAGCCCTTCGCCATCACGTCGTGCTGGAGGTCCCAGTCCTTCTCGGTCGTCTCCAGCAGGGGCTTCGAGAGCGACAGGCCGGCGTTGTTGACCACGAGGTCGACGCCG
>JACEFY010000314.1 GCA_016807485.1 Stenotrophomonas maltophilia
CTGTTCGCCGCCGACGGCACGCCGCTCGAGTCGCTCAACGTGTTCTCGTACGCCCGCACGGGCGCCGTCGCACCGCGCGAGGTCACCTCCGTCGAGCAGCCCGCGCTGACTTTCACCGACGGGCAGACGGTGACGCTCCCGGCGACCGTCGCGGTCGGCTACAACGACGGCTCGACAGAGTCCGAGGCGGTCACGTGGGCCGAAACCGCCGCCTTCATCTCCGGACCCGGCACCTACAAGGTCGCCGGCGCCACGGCATCCGGCCGCGCCACGACGGCCACCGTCACGGTGCTCGCGATCAACGCGCTGCGCAACCCCGGTTTCGAGACCACCGACGTGTCGATGTGGAAGACGACCGGCGCCGGCGTCACCCTCCGCGCGACAGACGACCCGGCATCCGGCACGCGCTCTGCGCACTTCTACTCCGGTGCGGCGTACAGCTTCACGCTGTCGCAGCAGGTCACCGGTCTGGAGGCCGGCACCTACCGCGCCTCAGCCGCGCTGCAGGGTGACGGTGAGGATGCCGCGAGCTCGGTACGGATCTCGGTGACCTCCGGCGCCGCCACGGCATCCGCGCCGTTCGCACTCAACGGCTGGCGTGCCTGGTCGACGCCGACCACCGACGCCGTGACGGTCGCTGCGGGCGGCACCGCGACGGTGACCGTCACCGCGACCCTCTCCGCCGGCGCATGGGGCAGTCTCGACGATCTGACGCTGACGCGCGTCCCCGCGGGCGCCGACACGACCACGCTGAAGGCTCTCGTCGGGCAGGCCGAGGGCCTCGACCGCGCGGCGGTCACGCCCGCTTCGCTCGCCGCGCTCGACTCCGCCCTCGCAGTGGCCGGCGTCGTGCTCGCCTCCGCCGCCCCGAGTGCCGCGAACGTCGCCGCCGCGACCGCGCGCGTGCAGTCGGCCTGGGCGGCCCTGCAACTGGTCGGGCCCGAGCCCGCGCCCACCGTGGTCCCGGTGACCCTTTCGGTGGTCGAGGGTGACCCGATCGCCCTGCCCGCCACGGTTGACGTGCGTCGGTGGAACGGCGCCACGGCAGCCCAGCCGGTGACCTGGTCGGCCGCCGCCGCGCAGATCCAGGGCGCGGGCACATACGCCATCGACGGTACGACCTCCGCGAGCCTCGCCGCGACGGCCACAGTGACGGTCACCGCACGCCAGTGGGTCCGCAACCCGGGCTTCGAGGCGGCCGACACCTCGATGTGGCAGCTGACCGGAACAGGTGCCTCGATCGGGTCCTCGACCGACGCAGCGGCAGGCGCCCGCGCCGTATCGTTCTGGTCGGATGCCGCCTACTCGTTCGCCGTGACGCAGCGCATCACCGGGGTTGCCCCCGGCATCTACACGCTGTCGGCGACGACGCAGGGCGACGGCGAAGCCGCGACGGACGCACTCGCCCTGACGGCGACGACCTCTGCCGGCACGGCGACGTCTCGGCTGCTGCTCGAGGGCTGGCAGACCTGGCGCACCGCGACGACGCCGTCGTTCACCGTCGGCACCGACGGGGTGCTCACCGTCTCGGCGTCGCTCCGACTGGCTGCGGGTGCCTGGGGGACGATCGACGAGTTCCGCCTCACCCGTACCGGCGAGCGGGTGAACACCGACGCGCTGCGCGCGGCCGCGGAGGCCCTGGCGGCCCTGCCCGCGGCGGACTACGCGCCATGGTCGTACGCATCCGTCGTCCCTGCGCTGCAAGGTGCGCGGGTGGTCGTCGCAGCAACCTGGCCGACCACCGCGCAGGTCGCCGCCGCACAGGCGAACCTCGCAGCGGCGAAGGCCGGACTGGTCCGACGCGATGCAGACAACGCCATCGCCGTACCCGCGAAGGGTGTCCTCTCGCACGACAACGGCTGGGACACCGGGCTCCTCGACGGCGAGTTCACCGTCCGGATGCACCTGTGGTGGGGACAGACCGCCTCGTCGATGCGTCTGTACGAGAACGGCGTGCTGATCGCGACGGTCCCGCTGACCGCGAACGGCCTGTCGGCGCAGGTCGCGAGTGTGCCGGTCACCGGCAAGGCGAACGGCGTGTACGCGTACACCGCGGTGCTGGCCAACACGAAGGGCGAGACCACGCTCGCGCCGATCACCGTTCAGGTCACCGCGGCCAGCCCGGGCGTGCCGGTGCTGAGTCACGACAACTGGGACGGCGACGGGAACTTCACCGTCACCGCGAACCTGTGGTGGGGGACGAACGCGACGTCCTATCGCTTCTTCCAGGACGGGGTGGTGGTGTCGGAAGGGCTCCTGACGGCGCGGACACCCGCGGCTCAGAAGGCGACACTCCTCATCTCCGGCGCGACCACGGGCGCACACACCTACCGCGTGGACTTCGTCAACGCGGCTGGATCGACCACGAGCAGCGTGCTGCCGCTCATCGTCATCCGATAGACGGGCGGGACGCCGGCGGAGAATCCGACCTGCCGGCGTCTCGCCGCACCGGCTGCCGAGGCCGGGCACGTCGCCGGTCGGGGCGCCTCGCCCGTGGCAGACTGGTCGGGCGGCATCCGCCTCCCGGTCGGGCACCGCGATCCGCCGTAGTGTAATGGCAGCACGACAGCCTTTGGAGCTGTTCGGTCTAGGTTCGAATCCTGGCGGCGGAGCATGACCCACAACACACCCGACGGCGCTCTGGCGGTCGTGATCCTCGCGGCCGGTCAGGGGACGAGGATGAAGTCCACGCTGCCCAAGGTTCTCCACCGCATCGGCGGGCGTCCGCTCGTCGGCCACGTGCTCGACACGGCGCGCGACCTCGGCCCCGCCCACGTCCTCGTCGTCGTGCGGCACGAGCGCGACCAGGTCGCCGAAGCGGTCACCGGCATCTCGCCCGAGGTGGTCGTCGTCGACCAGGACGAGATCCCCGGCACCGGCCGCGCCGTGGAGGTCGCGCTCGCCGCGGTGCCCGATTTCGCCGGCGACGTCCTCGTGCTCAGCGGTGACGTGCCGCTCCTCGACCACGACACGCTCGCCGCGCTCATCCGCTCGCACCGCGCCGCGGCTGCCGCCGCCACGCTCCTCACGGCCGTCGTCGACGACCCGACGGGCTACGGCCGCATCCTCCGCGACGGCGCCGGATCG